>JAPUME010000240.1 GCA_027294185.1 Acidobacteriota bacterium
GGGGAGGGATGACCCGAACCCGGGCGGAAGCCGTCAAGTCGCCCACTCGCGCGGAAATCGATCCGGCCTGCGGGCCGCTGGTGGGCGGGACGGTGAGGGTGCCCAGCCTGCTCAGAGTTCCCTGTAATCCCACCTGCGACCAGGTGGGGGGAAACTTCTCGAAGAAATCTGCCGCCATCGTCGTAAGCCCTGGCCGTGAAGCTGACGGTCTCTCCCGGACTGAGAACAACCTCGCCGGGGACGATCTGAACATGCGCCACTTTTGCACCGCTTTCCGCAGAGGGTTCCTCGAGGGGCTCCGGAGGTGAGGAAAAGCTGGCCCGGCGATTCTTTTCCCCGATGGCGTAGAGAGCGTTTCGCGTCAGGAGGTAGATGCGCCCGTTGGCAATGGCAGGGGAGCCGTTGATCTGGACGGCATCCCCTTCTGCGGTTTTGAAATCCTCTCGATCCAGAATCCGGCAACCGGTTCTTCCCGGGCGCAGGATGTAGAACTTCCCGTCCACCTCCGAGACATAGAGCTTGCCGTCGGCCCAGGTGGGGGAACCTTTTTGAACGGTTCCCAGGCTCTGAGTCCAGGCAATCTCTCCTGTCTTGGCGTCTACGCTGTGAAGGACAGCCGAATTGTTTATATGATAGAGGCGGCCGCCGTGGATCGTGGGGGAAGCGTAGCCTCCCCCGAACCCGTCGATGCGCCAAACTTCGTGAGTCTTCGTGACGTCGCCCGTCCCGGTGGCGTCGATACAGACCAGGCGTCCCAGGGCGGTGCTGCCGTCGATATTCTCTTCACTATGAGAGACATAAACGAGATTTCCGTCGACCACCACCGAGGAGTTGATGCCTCGTTTGGAGAGTTGAAATCCCCAGACCTTTTCGCCCGTGCGGATCTTCAGGGCGTAAATCCAGCCGTCAGCATTGGGGGCGATGAGCAGCCGCTGGCCGTTGATAACCGTCACGACCGGAACGGAGTAGGTTGTGTCCAGGGGAGCGCCGCCGGGCTGTGACACCCAGACCAGCTCGCCCGTAACCTTGTCGAATCCAAAAAAGCGATGAGAGCCGCGAACCTGATTACCCCAACCGGAGTTCAAAAAACTGAGGATGACCAGATTGCCGTCTACCACCGGCGTATTCGTACGGCCGCCGTAGCCCGAAATGCGGCCGAACTCTTCGGTCAGCGAACGGGACCAGAGGATATTCCCGTCGCCGTCGAAGCAGATGAACATTCCTTCGATACCATGGGCGTATATATTCCCTGTTTCCGGGTCGCCGGCCAGGTTCGACCAGCCCACCCGGTGCCAGGGTATATCGGTCAAAAAGACGTTGAAACCGTGCTCCCAGATGATTTTCCCGGTTTCGGCATCCAGACAGACCACACGCTCGTGGTAGTGAAGCTTGTCTTCTCCTCCCAGGGTGATGATGCAAACCCTGCCGTTCATCACGATCGGGGTCGAGCGGCCACCGACAGGGGCCTTCCAAAGGAGATTTTCACCCTCCGCGGACCAGGAATCGACCAGGCCGATTTCCCGCGAGGCGCCGTTCTGTTCCGGCCCTCGCCAGGAGGGCCAGCTCGGCGAACTATCCGCCGGGGCGGGAGAGGCTGCCGCGAGAAAGCCGACCGGCTTTTCCGCCGCTATTCCGAAGCCTGAAGCCAGGAGAGCCACAGTAAGAGCAATTTTGACGCTTCTCGTGATGGTTTTCGCCGGAGTCATAAGTCCCTCACCCTCAGTTATGAGGTTGTCCGATGGAGTAAAGCGCGCTGTCGGAACGGATATATATCTGGCCGTTGGAAATGGCCGGCGTGGCCATGCAGCGCTCTCCCATGTCGTTCGTGCTTAGAACTTTATAGGTTGGACCCGCCTCAAGCACGCAGGCAATTCCTTCCTCGCTCATCGTATAAAGCTTCCCGTCGGCCGACACGATGCTGGCGTAATATTTGCCGCCTGCCGGCAGACGCTCCTGTCAGGCCAGTTTCCCGACTTCCCTGTCACGGGGAAGCTCAGAAGCCACACGACCCCGATTGAGGCTAAAATCTTTGTCTTCAAAGTTATACGCATGAGCAATCCCACGGTTACATTTTTTCCGCCGCAGGCAGTTATTCTCCAGATTAAGCTATTTTAGCGGGTTGGCGTGGAACGGTCTAGCCTGGAATTCCCTGCCCGCGGCCGTTTCCCTCCCCATAAGATCTTTTTGTCGGCACCCCCTCTTAGACGGCAGCTTGTGCGTTTCGTAGTCCCTCGTGATTTCCGGGATCAATCCCCCCCCTTTTCATAGTTGGGTTGCGAACAAACGGCTCTAAAAGGTATTCTCGAAGGAAACTTGCGACATTCATCGAGTAAATCGGAGGTGAGCCCGCATGAGGGTCCCGAAGCGAGGGGGCAAAAACAGAAAAGACCATTTCATTCCGGATCGATTCGACGGTCAGGTTTGCTTGATTGTGGGAGGCGCGCAGGGTATCGGGAAGTCCATTGCCACGCGCCTGGCGCGGGAAGGGGCCCATCTCGTCATTGCCGACGTCGACCGGCCCAAGCTGGCCGAGACGAAAGCCGAGATCAGCGCCGCAGGGGGCAAGGTGCGTACGATTCCCACCGACGTCCGTCGCGCAGCCCAGGTCGAGCGTTTGGTCCGCCAGGTCCTCGCCTGGCATCGGCGCATCGACGTGCTGATGTATGTCTCCGGCATCGGCAAGCCTGTTCCCTTCGTGGAAACTTCGGAAGCATTTTGGGATCAGACGATGGAGGTCAACCTGAAGGGGGCCTTTCTGGTTTCCCGGCTGGTGGCGAAACAGATGATCAAGCAGCGAGGTGGCAAGATCGTTTTCATGGCCTCCACCAACTCCTGGGACGGCGAAGGCCTGATGGCTCCCTACAATGCTTCGAAGGCCGGTTTGTTTCTGTTGGGGAAAACCATGGCTCGGGAGCTCGGCCCGCATGGGATCAACGTGAATTGCCTGGGGCCGGGTTTTATTCGAACCCGCCTTACCGCGCCCATCATGAAAGACCGGAAGTTCATGAAGAAATACGCGAACCTCCTTCCTCTTGGACGACTGGGTTGGCCGGAAGATATCGCCGGGCCGGCCACCTTCCTCGCCTCGCGTGATGCGGACTATGTTACCGGCGTTCTCCTGTTTGTGGACGGTGGTCAACTGGCCTGAGTATTGTCTGCCGGATCATTGGCTCGATTTCTCCTGTGCAGAGGCAGGGCCAGCGAGGCCGTGATCATACAGAGAACGGTGTAAAAAGCGCTCGGCACCGCCCCTGCTTCGCCCAGGTGTGTGAGCGCCAGGACCGAGCCCAGTCCTGCATTTTGCATTCCCACCTCAATCACCAGCGTCCGGCGTTGTACGGTTGGCCAGCGAAGCAGCCTTCCTGCCCCGTAAGCCAGCGAGTACCCGGCCAGGTTCAACCCGAGCATCGCCAACGCCAGGGCGGGACCGATGCGGGACAGTTGTTCGCGGTTCACGGCTACTACGACCAGAATGATGAGCACGATGGCGGTCGAAGCCAGAACCGTCGCTGTGCGGTCCCAACGGGGTGGCATCCCTGAGGTGAGATACCGGATTCCGATTCCCACCGCCACCGGAAGGACGACCATCCAGGTCGCGTTCCAGGCCAGGGGCCCCACGGCTACCTCGACCCGCGTATCGGCCAGAAGGGGCAGCCAGAAGGCCAGAATGAGGGGGCAGCTAAGAGTGGCGAGCGTCGTCATGGCTACCGACAAGATGAGATCACCCTTGAACAACAGGGTCATGACGTTTGAGGCCATCGCCCCGGGCATGCAGCCGACCAGAACGATTCCCACTTGAAGCAGCGGATCGTCGAAGGCCTGAGAAATTGCCCAGGCCATAAGGGGCATGATAGTGTATTGGGCTCCAAGACCTGCAAGAGCGCGGGAAGGGCTGCGGGAAAATGCCCGGACCTGTTCGGGCCGAACCAGGGTTCCCACAAAGAGCATCGTGAACGCAAAGCCGGGCCGCATCGCCGGTGCCATCCACAAGAACCAATCGGGGAATACCATCGCCACAACGGCGCCGATTAAGATTGCAATGAGTACGATCATGCGGGGCAGACAAGGATTCCCTCGCCCGAAGGTTCAGGGCAGGGAAACACCCATTGTGAAGAAAGTTTGGCGATTGCGGACCTCTAGGGGATGGCTACGGGTGCGCCCGTACGCGCGGCTTCGTAGATTGCCTTAATGATCCTGGTGTCGCGCAGTCCCATTTCGCCGGACGCCTTGGGGTTTCGGCCCGCCCGTATATCTTCGGTGAAGCGGTCGATCTCCCTTGCGAACTGATCGCCAACCGGCCGGGTGCGGTCTTCGACTTCGCCTCCCAGGGAAACCTTCAGTCGAAGTCCTCGATAGGAGTAGGCGGGATCCATCTCCACCCAGCCCTTGGGTCCCAGGGCGCGGTAGCGATTCAGCCCACTCAACCCGTAGCTCGAGAAACAGTTCACAGCCAGCCCGCTCGGATATTGCAGGGTGAAGGTGATGTTTTCCTCCACTTCGCGGAATTTCACCGGGTCGGTGGTCCAGGA
Organism: Acidobacteriota bacterium; assembly: GCA_027294185.1. Classification (GTDB taxonomy): domain Bacteria; phylum Acidobacteriota; class Terriglobia; order UBA7540; family JAPUME01; genus JAPUME01. Next base: position 4,530 of record JAPUME010000240.1, read on the forward strand.
GTGGGCGGTGACGCGCACCGGGTCTTCACCTGAGAGGTAGCCGGCGGCCTGAATGCAGTATATGCCGATGTCCACCAGCGGCCCGCCTCCGGCCATATCCATCTTCAGCCGCCACTGCGTGGGGTCGCCGATGATAAAGGCGAACTCTGCGTCGATAAATTTCAGCAGCCCCAGCTCATTCGAGCGCACCATCCGCACGGCTTCCAGGTTGTTCGGTTCGTACTGGAGGCGGTAGCCGATCATCAAGCCGCGATTGGCGCGTTTGCAGGCATCGATCATTTCCTGGCAATCGGCGACGGAGTTGGCCATGGGCTTTTCGCACAGCACATGCTTGCCGGCGCGGGCGGCGCGAATCGTGTATTCGGCGTGCATGTTGTTCGGCAGGGCGATATAAACGGCCTCGATGTCGGGATTCGAAGCCATCTCGTCGTAGTTTTGATAGTTATAGATGTTTTTCTCCGGGACCCCATAATCGCTTGCCCAGCGAAGCGCCTTTTCGCGGTCACCGCTGACGAATCCTGTCAGCCGCGATTGCTTGGTATTTCGGAAGGCGGGGATAACCTGGCCCTTCGTCAACTGACCGATGCCTACCACGGCATATCCCAGAGGTTTGTCGTCGGGAGAGGGGGACCCCGCCGGTAAGGAGCTGCCTCGACTCGCTATATTGCTCCACCCGACCACTGAAGCCGTAACCGCCGCCTGCTTAAGAAAGTCCCGTCGCGAGAAGCTCATGGCACACCCCAATAAATTTGAGAGTTTCGCTGAGGATTATACCGGAATCCCTGCCCGATTGTCCCCGTATCCGGTTATCAGTTGAAACCCAACCGCGGAAGATGCAAGCGGGAGGCCACGGTTTATCCGCAAAATCCTGGGAATCCATAGGGCGAGAATCTCCTCAGAGAACGCTTGACTTTCCGTTGGGCACCGGATAAAAAGGCACGTTATTGGCTGTGTCGGGAACTAAGCAATTGGAATCCTACCTGTGGTAACCACTTCAACCCGCTTTTTCAACCGAGGAGACCTGTGAGTGAACCTTTGAGGGATGCGGAAGTTCGCCAGGACTTGATGGTCCGTCTGGCGGAGGCGCGGGCACGGACGGATGAACTGATCGGTCTCCTGCGTCCCGACGCCCTCTATGACCGCCCCATTCCCGAGCGCCATCGAAGCATTTTTTACCTGGGACACTTCGAGGCGTTTGACTGGAATCTGGTTTGCCGTGGGGCCTTCGGTAGCGAGCCCTTCCACGATTCCTTCGATCAGTTGTTCGCCTTTGGCATTGACCCGGTGGGCGGCGACCTTCCCGCGGATACGCCCTCGGACTGGCCCTCGATACCCGAAATTGAGGAATACAATCGGACGGTTCGAGAGTCGGTGGACGAATGTCTGAGAGATTTTTCCTTATCAGCCCCATCGCATCCTGCCCTTGAGGGCGGCGCAATCTTTCATTTGGCCATCGAGCACCGTTTGATGCACGCCGAAACCTTTGCCTATTTGCTCCATCAGATGCCGCTCTCGAAGAAGATTCTTCAACCCGGATCACCGCGACCTGCCGTGCCTTCTCCGGCGCCTTGCGTGGTGGAGATTGCCGCCGGGTCGGCCACCCTGGGACTTGTGAGGCAGGAGAGTTTCGATTTCGGCTGGGACAACGAGTTTGACCCGCAGAGCGTCGATGTGGGGGCCTTCCGCATCGACGCCCAAAACGTAACGAACGGCGATTTCCTGAAGTTCATTGGTTCGGGCGCTTATGACGACCGCGCCCTTTGGACCCGGCCCGATTGGGAATGGAAAACTTCCCAGGAAATAACTCATCCGGGGTTCTGGCTGCTTCAGGGAGAGGATTGGTACTGGCGTACGATGTTTGCGGAAATCCCGCTGCCGCTCGATTGGCCCGCCTACGCGAGCCATGCCGAAGCATCTGCGTATGCTCACTGGCGAGGGAAGGCTCTCCCCACGGAAGCTCAGTTTCACCGCGCAGCTTATGGAACTCACGAGGGGAGGGAGCGCGCCTATCCCTGGGGAGATGAGGCGCCCGGGGTGTGCCATGGCAACTTCAATTTCCAGCTCCGGGACCCCACTTCCGTGGGTGCTTACCCCGCCGGTCGCAGCGGGTTCGGCCTCGACGATCTGGTTGGAAACGGGTGGGAGTGGACATCGACACTATTCGAACCCTTTTCCGGCTTCCAGGTATTCCCTCTTTATCCGCGCTATTCCGCCAATTTCTTTGATGGGAAACACTATGTGGCCAAAGGGGGGTCGCCTTTCACGGCAGCCTGCATGTTGCGGCGATCCTTCCGGAATTGGTTCCAGCCGCACTACCCTTTTGTCTATGCCGCTTTCCGGTGTGTGGAGAGATAAAGGAAAGGAATAGGAGTGTCTTCTTCTGCCCCCTCTGTGGACCTGAGATCTGAATTTGCCGCTGATGTCCGCGCGGGGTTGGGCCACGACGGTCAAAAAACTCTTTCCTCCAAGTATCTCTACGACGACATCGGTTCCTTGCTGTTTGAAGTGATCTGCCTGCTGCCGGAGTATGGCGTGACGCG
>JAPUME010000241.1 GCA_027294185.1 Acidobacteriota bacterium
GCTCCCCGTAGCCTGATCATTCAAGCTCCCGTGGACTCTTCTTTCCGTGCAACTTTTTCTCCCAGGCTGGGTTCATACAGAGGTAAGAGTTTGAAGGTAGAAATCGGCAGGAGGAGATATTCATGAAAACAAGCAGCAGATTGATTACAGCTTTTGCCATCCTGACCGCCGCCCTGATATTAGGCCAGGCGCCCCTAGCGGGCCAGGAAGAAGGGCAGCGACAGCGCAGGCGTCCCCAAGCAGGCCGTCAGACCCAGAGATTGGCCAATGAACTGGGCGTAACCGATGAGCAGCGGGAGCAGCTACGCCAGATCGGACGCACCCAGTCCGAGGCCGTCCGCGCCATCCGTCAGGACGATTCCCTTTCGAATGAAGAGAAGCGCGCCAAAGTCCGGGAACTGAATCAGGCCCGTCAGGACCAGATCCGCGGCATGCTGACACCCGACCAGCAGCAGAAGTTCGACGAGTTACGCCAGAGGAGACGTGAAGGGGCCGGCGAAGGCCGCCCGAGGCGTCAGGGGCGCGGCCAGGGCATGGGCCAGGGGCTCGACCTGAGCGAAGAGCAGCGTGAGCAGCTCGGGCAACTCCGCTCCGAGCAGCGCGAACAGATTCAGGCGCTTCGCAACGATGAATCCCTTTCCACCGAGGAGAAGAGGGCCAAGACAAGGGAGCTTCGACAGGCGCAGCAGTCACGGATGCAGGAGATTCTCACCCCGGAACAACAAGAGAAGCTGTCCAAGCGGAGGGAGGAGAGAGGTTCCGCCGAAGGTGGGCGGCCTCGAGCACGTCGTCGTAGTGGGGGAGACCAGGGTGGAGGAGGTCGCTCTCGCCGTCAGGGCCGCAGGCGGTAAGCTTCAATCCTAAGAAGCGGGGGAGCACCCCCTCCCCCGCACTCTCCCCTTTGAAAATCTTCCGAATCCCATCTAAGTTAAGACGCGAACGAGGCCGTCGCTTTCTCTCTATTGTCGATTTTGAGGAATAAGTGACGGAGGGAAGTTCGTGGATGATGAAACGATGAATCGATGATTCTAGGTTGCGAGCATGTCCCATTGGCGGCCCAGGCCCTGCGTGCGTGCCTGGCGCTCGATGTGGGCGGCGACTGCCAGGTCCCAGAGGGCGATGCCGTTCGATTTGAAAATCGTGACCGCCTCCGGCGAGGTCCTTCCCGGGTGTTTCCCGGCGACGACCTGATGCAATTCGATAACGTCTTCCCAGCCTCTTTCGGCCTCGGGCAGTCCGACGATTAAATCGCCCGATTCCCCCCTGGACTGTTCCAGCGAATCGACGGCGATGAGCGAAGCTCGTTTGATGGTTCGACCGTCCACCTCCCGGCGGTTCGCCATGTTTGCGCCGATGGCATTCACGTGCGCGCCCTTGCTTAGCCAATCGCCCCGGAGCACGGGTTCTGCAGAAGTGGTGGCGGTGATGACGATGTCGGCGTCGCGGACGGCGTCCTCAGCGCTTGCCGCCTGGCGCACTTCCAGTTTTAATTTTTCCGAAAGTTCCCGGCAGAATGCACTGCGTCGCTCGGGATTGCGCCCGTAGGCCGCTGCGGAACTAATGTTTCGCACGGCTGCCACGGCTTCAAGCTGCGTCCTTGCCTGACGTCCGGTGCCGAGGACCGCCACGCGGCCGGCGTCAGGCCGGGCCAGGTACTTTGTGGCCACGCCGCTTGCCGCGCCGGTGCGGATGCGCCCCAACTGGTCGGCTTCCATCAAGGCGCGGAGTTCCCCCGTGCTCCCGTCGTAAAGCAGCACCAGAAAACGCAGCCCGCCACGGGCCACGGTGTAGATTTTCATGCCCACCAGATTTTCCTCGAGCAGTGCCGCGGCCATGTAGTGAAGGGAGAAGTGGGGCAGGACGATGCGTTGGCGCGAGCGGTTAACGGCCGTTTCGGCGTTCTGGGCGCGGAAGCTCTGTTCCACAAGCCGCAGGGCGTCGTTCATGGGCAGGAGTCGGGTGACTTCATCTTCGCTAAGAAACAGTGCCATAGGCTTTCCGCCGTGTGTTTGTCTGCTGAGGCGGCTTTATCGCCAAACCCTCATCGGGGGCTCGGGGCCGGGACGGGTGGGCTGGGAGATCTTTGAGTGGGGGAGGAAAGCTGCATCTTTAGATATTCGTCCCGAGCCCGGTCGATTTCGGCCAACAAGCTTTTTCGCTCCTCCCGCAACTGATCCTGAAGGTGACGGAGACGCCAGCGACGAGGTCCCCAGGCCAGCCAGCGGCTGCCGGTTTCCAGTTTCAGTTGCCGGAGAGCCAGTTGCTGTGAACGACGTCTGAATCGGACCAGGGATTCCGACAGGGCCAACAAGCGGTCAGGAGCATGTTGGCGGGCGTAATGGGTCCAGCGCACCAGGAGCCTGCTCAGGTCGAAATCCTCCGGCTGCTGTTTCCAATCGAGGAGTTCGGACCACTCTTCTTTCATATCGATTTTGACCACGGCCTCGAGGTCTTCCAGGAAAATCCCTACCTGGTCTTCTCTCAGGAAAAACGGATTCTGAGCCAGAATCTGTTCTATTACGGCAACGAGGGTTTGGACCGGAGGCCCGCCGGGTTGATGGCGCGATGCCAGCAGGAGATCGCGGGTCGATACGGCAGGAGTGAAATGCAACCACGCCTCCTTATCCCCCTTTCCCGGATTCGGATGGGAGAGGTGCACAACGAGCAGCTTGACCTCCGGCCGGAAATTGCTCTGAGACACAAGACGCCAAATCCATTCCGCCACGGTTCGGGAAGAAAACGAGCGGTTCGACTCTGCGTCAGGGCCGATCTCCACCGGCAGTGCCACCAGCCCTTTTGCACGAAGCTCGGTGGAAATTCGAAGGAAATCCGCTTCCCGGTCCTCCACCCGGGTCTTATTTCCTCTCAAGCCCAGGATTCTCGAAAGCAGGCGCAGAAAAAGGTTCCTTCGGTGGTTTTCTGTTTCCAATGCCCCTACCCAGCGAACCACTCGGGGCAATTCTGCCGCCAGAAGTAAAATATCGTTGGGAGAGGGGGGTTGGGAGAATGCCACAATCACCGGGCCGGACTCCGGCACTAAACCGGGATTCAAAATCCGGGCACGGCGAACACTGGCCCGGAACAAGAGGCGAAGCAGTGAACGAGCCATCCGGTAGAGAACTCCCGGGGGAGCAGTCGATGAGGATCGAAGGAAGCGTGCTGGTGAGGCCGGTGTCACGCGGTATCATCCCCGAAAAAGGTCTGCGCATCCCGGTAGCAGGCGGACTCGCTCGCAGCCGGCTCCGGAATTTGGTTGTCGTGGACCAGGGCGTTACAGAAGCCGCAAAGAATCCGTAGCACCACCGGATCCCCATGACCTTCCGGCTTCCCGTATTCCACTTTACCGTGGGTGGCGGCGAATTGAACCTTGTGAACCTGGGCGCGGACTTCCGTGAAGAATTGAAAATTTCCGCAGGAGGGGCACTCCAGGGGAAATTGCAAGACTGATGCCATGGGCATCCCCTCCTATTCGTAGAACCTCTTAACAGCGAGTGCCGGCCTGGGAAAGAGCCGGTTACCGGTCACCAAAGGATATTCCGATGGCGCGCGCCGCCTGGACGATTTCCGATTTGGGAGGAACCGTTTTCAGACGGCCTACGGCCCTCTGGAGCGATACGGAAGAAATGGTACTGCCCTTCAGACACACCATCCTCCCGAATTGGCGCTGGGCCACGAGCCCGGCAGCCGCCACGCCGAAGCGAGTACTGAGAATGCGATCCAGGGGACTGGGAGATCCGCCGCGCTGGATGTGGCCGAGGACGGTCACACGCACCTCGCGCCCGGTCGACCGGCCTACCAGTTGGCCCACCACGTTGCCGATGCTGTGATTCTTCAACAGGTCCTTGGTGGCGAAGCGCTTGACCACCGGATCATTGGGCCGGACCTTCGAACCTTCCGCTACCACGACCAGGCTGAATTTGCTGCCCGAAGACTCCCGGCGGGCCATCTTCTCCAATATTTTTCGTAAACTGAAAGGTATTTCAGGAATCAGGATGACGTCGGCGCCCCCGGCCATGCCGGCTTCAAGCGCAATCCAGCCCGCATCGCGGCCCATGACTTCGATGAACATGACCCGCCCGTGGCTCGCCGCTGTGGTGTGAATCTTGTCGATCGCGTCGGTAGCCGTGTGCAGAGCCGTATCGAATCCAAACGTCTTATCGGTTGCGGACAAGTCGTTGTCGATGGTTTTCGGGACGCCGATCACGGGCAATCCCAGTTTGTGAAACTTCAGGGCGATACTCAACGTGCCGTCTCCCCCGACCACCACCAAAGCATCCAGTTTGTGTTTCTTAAAGTTGTCGATGACCCGCTGGGAGAAGTCGTTCACCTGGGGATTCCCGTCCGACCCCGTCTTGTAGGCGAAGGGATCGCCTCGATTGGTGGTGCCGAGGATTGTCCCTCCCACGGGCAGGATTCCCCGCACCTGGTAGGGGCCGAGAGGCTTGGTCTTATCGGGCCAGATCAGCCCGTCGAAGCTTTCGAAGATTCCGAGTACTTCCCAGCCATGGTAGATACACGCGCTTCGCACCACAGCCCGCGTGACGGCGTTCAAGCCGGGGCAATCACCCCCGCCGTTCAGAATTCCGATTCGTCTGATCTTTTTCATTTCCGGCTCCTGAGATGACCGTGAGTTGATTTGAACCCGAAAGGCATTCTACACCAGGAGATAAAAGAAGGGGCGACACTCAGCTCGAAGAGGTTGATGAACTGGAAATCGGTTCCTCGCCGAAGGGAAAGGAAACGGGCCTAATAGGAGGCCAGTTCGTGACAGCAATCGATGATCTCATCGACTTGCGGCAGGATGGCTGCCTCCAGCGTCGGGTGATAGGGAACCCAGCAATCCTGCCCGCCTACTCTCTTGACGGGAGCGTCCAGATGTTCAAACAGTTCGTCGGCAATGCGGGCCGCAAGCTCGGCGCCGTAACCCCAGGAGATGCAATCCTCGTGGACCACCAGAGCGCGGCTGGTTTTGCGTACGGAAGCGGCAATCATCTCCCAGTCATAGGGTTTGAGAGACCGCAGGTCGATAATCTCCACGTTGATGCCCTCTTTCGCCAGCGCTTTGGCCGCCTGAAGGGAACGGTGGACCAGCGAACCATAGGTGACGAGCGTCAGATCGTCCCCTTCCTGCACCCGTTTGCCCTTGCCGAAGGGAATCATGAAATCGGGGCCCGGGTTGGGGGAGCGATTGTAGGTCTGGCGGTAGAGGTGCTTCGGCTCGAGGAACAAGACCGGGTCAGCCGAGCGGATTGCGGTGCGCAGCAGGCCGTTTGCATCCAGCGCCGTCGAGGGCATGACCACTCGCAGGCCGGGTATATGAGTGAACAAACACTCACCGGACTGGCTGTGGTAGATGGCGCCGCCTGCCAGGTAGCCCCCGATGGGAACCCGTATCACGACGGGGCAGGAAAATCCGTCGTTCGACCGCCAGCGCAGGGTAGCCAGTTCATTTCGGATCTGCATAAAGGCGGGCCAGATGTAGTCAAAAAATTGGATTTCGACCACCGGTTTCAAGCCTCGAATCGCCAAGCCGATGGCTCGGCCTACGATAGTGGCTTCGGCGATCGGCGCGTTGTAGCACCGCGCGCTCCCGAAACGGCGCTGCAACCCTGCGGTTACCTTGAAGACCCCTCCTTTGCCTTTTACATCGGGCAAAGATTGTTCGAGGCTCGCATCAGCGACGTCCTGGCCGAACAACACCACCCTCGGATCCCGTTCCAACTCATCCTGCAGGCAGACATTGATCAGGTCCACCATGGTTCGAGGGTCGCCCGAAAACCGGGGTGGATGATCGAATTCCTTTGCGGTCGGGTCTACGGTCGATGAATAAAGATGCGAGAAAACGTTCGACGGATGCGGGGGTTCCGCAGCCAGGGCCTTATCGACGGCGGCCTGTATCTCACGGTCCACGGAATCTTCGACGCCTCTTAAATCCTCAGGAGTGGTAATCTGCTCCCGCAGAAGATACTCCTTCCAACGGATCACCGGATCGCGACGCATTTCCTCCTGGCGCACCTCTTCGGGTTTGTAGGCGCGTTCATCGTCGGAATTGGAGTGGCCAAACCGCCGAACCGTGTGGGCGTGAACCAGAGCGGGTCCCCGGCGCTGCTGAATGTGCCCGACGGCTTCACCGACTCTTTGGTAGCTCTCCAGGAAATCCGTGCCGTCACACTCGCCCACAAACAGACCCGGGAAGTTTTTCACCAGGCGGGACACGCTTCCTCCCGGCGTCTCGTATTCCACCGGAACGGAAATGGCCCAGCCGTTATCCTGTACGACGTAGAGTAAGGGGAGCTGCAGCAGGCAGGCCGCGTTCAACGATTCCCAGAATTCCCCCTCGCTCGTGGCTCCCTCGCCAAGGGATACGTAGGTAATCGCATCTGCGGGTGTCTTGCCGATCAAGCGGGCGGCTTCGGGAAGCCGGCCCAGCAGGCGGGTTGCCTCGGCCACGCCCACTGCATGAGGCGCCTGGGTTCCCGTGGCGCTGGAGGGGGATACGAAATGGAGCCGGGCGTTCGACCAGTGGTTGGGCATCTGGCGCGCCCCGGAGAAGGTGTCTCTGCGTGCCCCGACCGCGGCCAGCAGCATATCCGCGACGGTGATTCCAAGTTGCAGGCAAATGGCCCGGTCCCGGTAGTAGGGAAAAAACCAGTCGTGCCCGGGGCGTAGATGGAGACCGGCGGCCACGCTAATGGCCTCATGCCCGGCCCCGCTGAGCTGGAAATAGGTTCGACCCTGCCGCTTGAGCTGAAGTTCCTTTTCGTCCAGCCGCCTGGAAAGATACATCGTCCGGTACACCTGGACAAGCTTACCCGTCGAAAGCGGCATCGCTTTCTCTGCCTGAACAGTGTGGATCATCGAGCCTCACCCGAGGAGAAGTTGCAGGACATTCAACCATTCTTGCCTTAAAATTATGAATTTTGGAAGCGCAAAAGTCAACCTAAAGTGGCATCCGAAAATCGGGCTCGGCACGGGCCCGAGTCTGACGGGAGGCTGCCAGTACGGGTCTGCGGATCTCTAGGCTGGGGTTCATCCATGCCCTTTGGATTCGGGAGGAATAAGGCGTCTTCGTGAATGGTGCGGTATTCCAATATTTCGAATTCGCGAGGACCGGAGGGAGTGGCGACTTTAACCGAGTCCCCCGCCTCCTTGCCCATCAGGGCGCGGCCGATGGGGGATGTGGTGGAGAGCAACCCTTTGGCGAAATCGGACTC
>JAPUME010000242.1 GCA_027294185.1 Acidobacteriota bacterium
AGCTCCCGTCGTGGCTCCGCAGGTGACCAGCCGCCCGTTGGTGGCGAGAGAATCCATACAGGCCTGCCAGACATCGGCGCCGACGTGCTCGAAGACGACATCCGCGCCCCGTTTGTCGGTGAGGCGAAGGACCTCGGCGGAGATATTCTGGCGGCCGTGGTTGATCAGATCATCCGCGCCGAGAGCCCGTGCCTTGGCCAGCTTCTGCTCGTTGCCTGCGGTGGCGATGACCCGTGCCCCAAACAGCTTTGCAATCTGAATGGCCGCGCTGCCTACGCCGCTCCCTGCACCGAGAACCAGGATGTTCTCACCGTGTTGCAGCTTCACCCGGCCGACCAGCATGTGCCAGGCGGTAAGAAAAACCAGGGGTGCTGCCGCCGCCTCGGTCCAGCTAAGCTGTGAGGGAATCGGTATGACGTTAAACTTCGGCGATTTTACGTACTCGGCATATCCGCCGTCCACGCCCGCACCGAACAGGGTGTATTCGCGGCAGGTGCTCTCAAGCCCGCAACAGCAGGCATGGCAGTTCCCGCAACCGATGCCGGGGGACAGAAGCACCCGGTCGCCGACTTTGACGTGAGTCACGAGCGAGCCGACCTCGGCCACATCACCGGCGATATCGCTGCCCACGATGTGGGGCATGGAGAGGTCCGTACCGCGCAGGCCCATCCGCAGCCACAAGTCCAGATGATTCAACGCGCAGGCCCGTACGCGTACCAGCACCTCGTCGGCGTTGATCTTCGGCTCCGGCGCGTCCTCGAACTTCAGGACGTCGATTCCCCCGTGCTCGTGAAACCGTACGGCTTTCATGTCGGACTCCCGGCAACCCTCAGGGGCGCTCGCCTGAGACTATAGTCAAACCCTTACGCCGAGTAAAGCAGAGATCATGAATGGGAAATAGGCCGAAGCGTAGATATTTCGCCGATTCAGTGGCCATCATGGAGGTGATCTCATCTCCTAGATGTTTTGTTCTTGCCGGCCGGCATGTGCAAAGACGGGAAGAAAACACCGTATTTAGTGCTAATATGTCGGCTCCTTTCTAGATTTGGTTGGGCGATTGGGGATTAACAATGGCGCAGATGCCAGAACTCGAAACCCTGAGGATAATTTATGAAGCCGTTCAGCGCAGACTCGATGAGCAGTTTCGAAGTAATGAGAACTTAGATCAAAAGATAGGAATTCTAATAGGTTTTGACGGCGTAATCCTTTCCATAGTCCTGACTCTGGCCCGTGAGGCCGAACTATGGTTGTACGGGATTGGAATTGGAGTGAATTTACTGGCTATCGTTTTAGCTGTTTTCGCAGTCAATCCTCGCGACTATCGATTTGATCCACAACCGCGTAGCCTTCAAGAGAAGTATTCGACTTTCGCCCTCCGGGACGTGATCGCGCAACTGACGAGTAATCTTGTACAGGCTTATGAGTTTAATCGGCCTCGGATTCTCAAGAAAGCTCGATTTTTTACGTTAGCGATCATCTTTTCTTGCCTTTCGTTGGCATTCCTAATTTCGAGTGTTATCATATATTCAAAGAGCACCACGATATTAGAGCATGGAGGGATCGTGACACCTCAAGCCAGCAAAAGTGAAGCCCCTATGACCGAAGAGAAGCCGAATCTGGATAATAGCGATCAGAACTGGGTGCCACCAAAGGCAGACCCCGATCTGGCAGATTACTCAACTAGAGATATCGAGAGAAAAGATTCGGAGAAAGCGGTCCAAAAGCAGAAAGAGTAGGGAACGCCTTTCGAAGGACGACCCTCTTTTTCTTGAAGGATTTGCTTGTAAGAAGCTGATCTTTGTATGGATATCTTCGCCGAAGTAGCCCAGTTACGAAAAGAGGGGCGCAAGGGCGCTCTGGCCACCATCATTCAGGTACAGGGGTCTATTCCGAGCTACGAAAGCTCGAAGATACTGGTCCGCGACGACGGCTCCATTGTGGGTACCATTGGCGGTGGTTGCGTCGAAGCCGATGTCTGGACCGCGGCGCAGGAGGTGATGCGCGAAGAGCGGCCGCGCCGCCTGCATTTCGACCTGAACAATAACCCGAAATACGACGAAGGGCTCATCTGCGGCGGCTCGCTCGATATCTTCATCGAGCCGATTCTCGCCACCCCGTCGGCCTTCATATTCGGCGGCGGCCATATCTCGCTCTTTGTATCGAGGATGGCCAATATGGCCGGCTTCGATACAACGGTCATTGACGACCGCGAGGCCTTCGCCAATGCGAAACGCTTTCCCGAAGCATCCGCGACCCACGCCGGCCCATGGAATGAGATATTCCCCAAGCTCAGGGTCAACAGCTTCTCTTATGTCGTCATCGTCACCCGCGGCCACAAGGGGGACCTCGATTGTCTCCGCTGGGCCGTCGAGAGCCCGGCGCGATACATCGGAATGATCGGCAGCAGGCGGAAAGTGATTTCCACTTTCAAGGAACTGGAAAAAGAGGGCGTGCCGGCGCAAAAACTCGAGCAGGTGCATGCTCCCATCGGGCTTGATTTGGGAGCCATCACGCCGGAAGAGATTGCCGTTTCCATCATTGGACAAATGATCGCCGTGCGCCGCAACGTCGTTCCCTCGGCCCAGAAGTTGGCCGTTAAACTGAAGACTCAGCCCGCCTGAACGCCTAACCGTGGAGAAGTAGAGCTTCGTCATTCATCCATGATTGCCGCCGTCGTTCTCGCCGCCGGGGAATCGTCCCGCATGGGGCGGGACAAAGCCCTGCTCCCCTTCCGCAGTTCTACCTTCCTGGAGGAAATCGTCTCCACTCTCGAAAAGGTCCCCGTTCAAAAGATCGTAGTCGTGCTCGGACACAATGCCGAGGAGATTCGCTCGTCGGTCAATCTTGAATCCGCCGAAGTGGTGGTGAATTTCCGTTATCGGGAAGGGCAGACCAGATCACTTCTGGCGGGGTTGGAGGCAGTGGAATCGGACGAGCTTGAGGGGATTCTGCTCTGTCTGGTCGATCACCCGCTGATTTCGGCCGATGTCGTGCGCAAGCTGCAAGAGGAGTTCCGAATCAGGCAGCCGCTGCTGGTAATTCCCGCTCACCGGGGCGAGCGCGGCCATCCGGTGATCTTTTCCCGTGCTCTGTTTGATGAATTCCGAAGCCTTGGTCCCGGCGAAGGCGCAAACCTTGTGACGCGGCGGCATCGCGAAGAGACTCTGTTTGTTGAGGTGGATGAGCGAAGTATCTTGAAGAACGTGGATACGCCTTCGGACTACGAAAAGCTGACTTCGGAAGGAGAATAAGGTACGGGGTCCGCTCCCTTACAACTTTGCCAAAACAGCTTTTAAGGCATCAGCCGCCAGCACACCCGCATGTTGAGAGCCTGAGGGCACCCCTTCCACGGCCCGTTCAATTTTCGCAGCGCTGATTTCCTCCACCTCAGCAATCGATTTCCCTTTCATCATCTCCGTCAGCACGGACCCACAAGCGACCGAGGGAACGCATCCCGACACCTTGAACTTCACGTCTGCCACTTTCCCATTTTCCACTCGAACCCAGAGCTTCAGGATGTCACCGCAGGCGGGATTGGTGACTTCAGCCACGGCGGTCGCATCCGGCATCTCGCCCACATTGCGCGGGTTTTCGAAGTGGTCGAGGATGGTGGGGTTATACATGATGAGAGTCTTCAGGGTGGTCAGGTAAACAACATCCGCAGCACGAGAACCATTACCACGCCCAGCCCAACGGTGATGGGAATCTTCATTCCCGCCATTTTGTTGACTTCAGGAATCAGGTCCGAGGCGGCCACGTAGATCGTCACACCTGCCGCAAGCGGAAGGCCGAACTCCACGAATTGCCGGATGGAGACCATGACCAGGATGCCGAGAATCCGCGAACCTCCCAGTGCAGCCGCGGCCCACGTCCCTGCATGACGTTTCTTGCGGGCCGCGACCATGATTGAGGCCACGGTAAATCCTTCGGGGATATTGTGCACAATGGCTGTTCCGAACACCATCCAGCCCAGCCAATCCGAGATGAGAAATCCGGAGGCGATAGCGACTCCCTCAAAGAAGGTGTGAACGAGCAGGCCCCCCAGCGCCGGGTAGACAACGCTCGGGTCGAGAAATGCTTCGTGATGGGTTTCCTCGCCGAAATGGAAGTGGGCCGGCCAGGAGTGTTCAAAGAAGTGGACGATGAAGTAGCCGAGCAGAATCAGGACCGGAGCCATGTTCGGGGCAAGCTGGAGGCTTTGAGGGACCATCTCCAGGATGGCCGTAGCCAGCATGAAGCCCGAACCCAGGGCGATGAAGTAGGCGAGGAAGGTCCGGCTCCAGGGGCGGGCGGTGACAATCAGACCGCCGAATATATTGGCCAGGGCCGCGACGACGCCCAGCGTGAGCGTGATTCCCAGAATTGACATAAATGGTATGGAGCGTCGTTCGATCTAGGGTTCTGCTCTCCCCGATCGTGCAGAATCCTAGCGGTTGTGGCGGAAGTCGATTACCTCACCGTCCTGGATGACGTATTCCTTCCCTTCGAGCTTCACGGTTCCCTTTGACCTAGCCGCCGCCATATTGCCGGCGGCAATTAGATCTTCATAGCGGACGATCTCAGCGCGGATAAACCCCTTCTCAATGTCGGTATGAATCGCTCCGGCGGCCTTCACGGCCGAGGTTCCCCGGGGAACACTCCAGGCGTGGGCTTCCTTTTCAGCGGCGGTCAGAAACGAGATCAGTCCCATCAACTCGTAGCTGGCGCGGATCATCCGAGAGACGCCGGATTCCTTCAAGCCGAAGTCGGCCAGAAATTCAGCGGCCTCCGCATCTTCGAGTTCCGCGATTTCCGACTCGATCTTTCCGCAAAAGGCCGTGACGGTGGTCTGGATGCGGTGCTTCACGCCGCTCAGCCCGTAGCGAGCCTCCGCCTCGTCGATGGCAGAAGCATCTTCATCCCCCAGATTCACGACGAAAAGCATGGGCTTGGCGCTCAACAGCATGAATCCGCGCGTGATGCGCTCGGATGGTTCGTCGAGTTCCACCTCGCGAAGCGGCGTCTGTTTTTCGAGAGCCTCGTGCAGGCGCCCAAGAACCTGCTGCTCTCTTTCGAGCTCCGGCGAGCGTATTTTTTTTCGTTCGCGCTTCACCCGCTCCAGCCGTTTCTCGATTAATGCGAGGTCGGAGAGTATCAGCTCCAACTCGACGTTTTCGATGTCGCGCCGTGGGTCGATGCTCCCGGCGGCGTGAGGGACACTCTCATTATCGAAAGCCCGTACGACATGGGCCAGCCCGTCGACTTCCCGCAGCAGCTTGAGCTGCTGCCCGCCTCGGGCCACCTCCAGCACGCTGCCGTGGATATCAGCAAACTCCAGTTGCGCCGGAACCGTCCGCTTGGACTTGTACAGGGCCGCCAGGCATGCCAGG
>JAPUME010000243.1 GCA_027294185.1 Acidobacteriota bacterium
TGGGGAAAACTTTTGAGCCTCAGCCCTCCCGACCCAATCAGAGAGCGTTCAAGAAGCGGGCGAGAGGTGGGTAATTCTGCCCGCTTGAGGGGCATCCTTGACCCGCCGCGGCGGGCGAAGAATCTCGCGCTCGAAGCCCCACTGTCGAGGAGACCGGGTGCCGGAACCATCCCGGCGGGCCGGGATGGGTGCGAAAGACCGGGTAGCGCAGAACCCGTAGTCCGGTTCTGCGGCATTCCTATGGCTACAAACCGGAAAGACGCGAAACCTGTAAGGCCCGTCCCGGCATACCGGGACAGGTTCCGCGCTACCTGCTCCCCTCAGCCTGACCTGCACGCGGGTGCCCCATCCTGGGATTCCTGTGGAAGGAAGTTTTTTCTAAGTTTCCTCTTATGAGTTCCCGGATGAGGCCTAATCCCTGGTCGAAATCTTTACAGGTTGAACACATTCAGGGACATCGTTTTTCGGCGAATTGACGATGACGGATACATCGTAGGCTTCGAGCGCATTCGCAGGGTAGGGAGTCAAAAGAGGTGTAAGGCGGGTCACATCTTTCAAGTTCGGGTCCAGCCAAAGGTCCTCGTCCTCCGGCTGGAGTATCACCGGCATTCGGTCGTGGACGGGACGAAGCAGCTCGTTCGCCTGTGTGGTGATAATGGTAAAGGTATGGAGCAAGCTTCCATCCGGTTTTTTCCAGATGTCCCAAAGCCCGGCGAATGCAAACGGCTCGCGGCTGGGGAGCACAAAGCGAATCGGAATTTTCTTCCCTTTGCCTTCCCCTTTGCGCCACTCGTAGAAGCCGTCGGCCAGGATGAGGCATCGCCTCTCACGAAACGGTTTTCTGAAGCTCGGTTTTTGAGGAAGTGTTTCCGCGCGAGCGTTGATCATTTTGGTGCCGATGGAAGCCTCTTTAGCCCAGAAGGGGACCAGGCCCCACCGCATCATGCGGATGGTGTTATTCTCCTCGCAGATCACCACCGGCGCTTCCTGTCCCGGGGCGAGGTTGTACCTCGGCTCCAGACTTATTTGTTCAGCGGAGAATCCAAACCGTTTCTGGAGTATCGTCAATCCGCTGGTTAGTGTGTAGCGTCCGCACATGCGACTCTTCCACTTTGAATTCCAACGAAAACCATTCTAAATCCTCCGCTGTCTTTGGGCCAGCCTTGACAACGCTCCCCAGGGAAGGCTAGGCTTGGCCGCGCTGGATTTTTAGGGAGGCAGACCTTGGTGGAGATTCGACGAGGTTTGGAACGAGCTTGGGGATTTGTCCTTCTTGCGGTGCTGCTCATCCCATTGGGTTCGACGGGGCAGGAGCTTCCCCTGGTGCGAACCGTCGACCTTCAGCCGCTCGCCGCTCAGGCCCTGCGGCTCATAGAAACCATGGACTACCTGGGGTCGCCTCTCGATCCTGCCGACCAGGCGCTGCTGCGCCAGGCTGCCGAGGCAAGGAATCCCGCCGAAGATATTGTGAGCATCCAGAAAGTGCTCGACAATTATACGCTGATCGATGTTCGTATCGATCCGGAAAGTCGCGTCAAGGTGGACCAGGGTTTGGCTCCTGCGGAGCTGGTCGAACAGGGTTGGCGGACTTTCCTGGTCAAAGTGAGAAATGAGGCGAACGTTACCGCGGAGCTCCGTGTTGAGAGTCCGAACGCCGGCCCGGTTTATACGCGCTCGACCGGCAATCCCAGTCCCGATCAGATTCTCAAGCCCGCCGATCAAATGAATCGCTGGCTCGACCTGTTCCTTTATAAGTTGCGGCCCATGCGCCCGCGACTCTCCGGGCTTGAGTTGGAATACACCATCCTCCAGGTCTATAGCCGCGACCGCGGGAAGCGTGAGGCCAGGATCAGCTTCAACGTGGGGCAGGGAACTCAGGACATCGGTTTCCGCAACGACTTGAACCTTGTCTTTAACTCCCGGCCTTCGATCGATGTGACGCTCAGGATATTCGATGAGAAGGGAGAGCCGACCACCGCCTCCTTCATATTCCGAGACCCTCAGGGGCACGTTTATCCGTCGCAAGCCAAACGACTGGCTCCCGATTTCGCTTTCCACCCGCAGGTTTACCGCTCCGACGGAGAATCGCTCAAGCTGCCGCCGGGTACCTACAGCGTGGAATATACGCGCGGGCCGGAGTATCACCTGAAACACGACACGGTGGAAATCGCCGCGGGCCGCCCGCAGGCGCTCACCTTCCGCCTGGACCGTTGGATTCGGCCCTCAGATTGGGGCTGGTATTCGGGCGATCATCACATTCATGCAGCCGGCTGCGCTCACTACGAAGACCCCACGCAGGGAGTCTTACCCCAGTACATGATTCGGCATATCAAGGGGGAAGCCTTGAACGTCGGTAACGTCCTGACCTGGGGGCCGTGCTTCTATTTCCAGAAACAGTTTTTCGAAGCGAAGGTGAGCAGCCTTTCGACGCGGGAAAATCTGATGCGTTATGACGTCGAAGTCTCCGGCTTTCCTTCCAGCCACAGCGGGCATCTGACGCTTTTGAATCTGAACCAGCAGGAGTACCCCGGCACCAGGAGGATTGAGGACTGGCCCACCTGGGACCTCCCTATTCTGAAATGGGCGCGGAGCCAGGGGGCCGTCGTGGGGTTCGCGCATTCGGGCTGGGGACTCGAAGTCGAAACCGAGAAGCTCCCTCACTACGAGATGCCTCCTTTCGACGGCATCGGCGCCAATGAATACATCGTGGACGTGACGCACGACATGGTGGATTTTATCTCTACGGTGGATACTCCGGCGCACTGGGAACTGAACATCTGGTATCACACGCTGAACACCGGCTTCCGAACCCGCATCAGCGGCGAGACCGATTTCCCCTGCATCTACGGCGAGCGCGTCGGCCTGGGGCGGGTTTACGTAAAGCTGGACGAAGCGCTCAGCTACGATGGTTGGGTGGAAGGCTTGCGCAGGGGACGCTCCTACGTCTCCGACGGAAAAAGCCATCTGATGGATTTCCGCCTGAATGGTCTCTTCGTGGGCACCGAGGAGAGCGAGGTCAGGTTGGCCGCGCCGGCCAAGGTCCGAGTGACGGCGCGCGTGGCGGCTTTATTAGCGGAGCAACCGAACGAAGCCACCGAAGCGCTTCGCAGCCTGCCCCTCGACCGGAAGCCCTATTGGGACATCGAACGAACCCGCATCGGCCGGACACGCCAGGTGCCGGTCGAGCTGGTGGTGAACGGGTACGCGGTGGCAAAGAAGAGTATCGTTGCCGACGGTTCCATTCAGGATGTGTCTTTTGAGGTTCTCATCGAGCGGAGCAGTTGGGTGGCGATGCGTATCTTTCCCTCGTCTCACACGAATCCCATCTTCGTCGTGATGGACGGAAAACCGATTCGCGCCTCGCGCAGAAGCGCGCAGTGGTGCCTGGATGCGGTGGATCAATGCTGGAACCGGAAGCGGACCCGAATTGCCCCTTCGGAAATTGCCGAAGCGCAAAATGCTTACGAGCATGCTCGCCGGGTTTATCGTAGAATCCTGGCAGAAAGCCGGGTAGATTGAGCCTGACCGAATCCACAGGAAACCAAGGGGCGTTATCGGAAACCATGAGGAGTGAGGTCCAACGGATATGACGGCATGGCCACAGGAACGGAGAAGCTCACCGAGGTATTCTTTTAATGCGACGGCCCTGATCAAAACCACAGGGAAGCCGGAAGTTACCCGGGTTCGGGTGGTGGGTTTGGGGATTGCCGGTTGTCGGATTGAAATCAACCATCGGCTGGCGGAGAACCAGCAGTTTCAATTGACCATCCGGCCGA
>JAPUME010000244.1 GCA_027294185.1 Acidobacteriota bacterium
GTCCCTTATTTTCTTAGCAAGTAGGCCAAAGTCAATATAAACCATTATTTTTCAATAGGTTGCAAATAGTCAATAGAATCAATAACTTCTTGTCCGAACGGCTGACCCTGCTCCCATCACCTCTCGCGCCGAAAACTTTCCACAGCGTTTTCCACAGCAGTCCTCGTGCTATCAATGTTCAAAACCTGGGGGATATGTTGCGAATATGTTACGAGGGTGGTTAAAGTAAGAGGAATGTTTCATATTCCGCGGGAGGTATAGGGCCGAGATTCATAAGGAGCAATGTCCTAATCAAGCGACATCAACGGTCGCAGAAGCAAGGTAGGGTTCAAAGCGCCGCCGAACAGATTCGCTGACCTGCGCCCGTATCCAAACCTCCCCTCCACGATACTCTTTGGCAAGGACCCTTCCGGACCGGTACAAGGCATTGATCCTTTCCCCGTCCGCGGCAGAAAAACGGAAAGTTGCCTGTTGCTCGGAGGAAGTCAGCACCTGGTCGATCTTCGAGAGCAGCTCCGGCAGGCCGATCAACCCCGCAGCGGAGACGTGAACCTGCTCCGGGCCGTGCGGGAGGCGCCCGACTTCGCGGGGGGAAAGCAGGTCGATCTTGTTAAACACATGCAGGCGCGGGGTGGAAGCCACCTGCAAGTCTGCGAGCAGGTTTTCCACCTCGCTGTCATGCTCAAGGTAGTTCGGGTCGGCGGCGTCGGTCACGTGAACAATCAAGCCCGCCTCTTTCAACTGCTCCAGGGTGGCACGGAAGGCCACCATCAGGTGAGGCGGAAGATGGCGAATGAATCCCACTGTATCCGAAAGGAGAACGGGCTGCCTGGAATCGCCCGCCAGCGCCCGCACCGTGGGATCCAGCGTAGCGAACATCTGGGGAGAGGTTACGACCTCAGATTGGGTCAGGACATTGAAGAGGGTGGATTTCCCGGCATTGGTGTAGCCCACCAGGGCGACCATGTGGAACTGGCGAGACTCGCGGAACTTCCTGTGCAGGGCCCTTTGGCTGCGGACCCTCTCCAGAGATCGGCTGAGGCGTAGTATGCGGCTTCGAATACGACGCCGGTCGATCTCCAGCTTCTGTTCGCCGGGTCCCCGGGTCCCGATGCCGCCTCCCAGCCGCGAAAGCATTGTGCCTCGCCCGGTAAGCCGGGGCAGGAGGTAGGTGAGTTGGGCCAGCTCAACCTGGAGTTTCCCCTCCCGGCTGCGGGCATGGCGGGAAAAGATGTCCAGAATCAATTGAGTCCGGTCGACGACCTTCAGATCCAGCATCCGCTCCAGATTGCGCAACTGGGTCGGCGTGAGGTCGTTGTCGAATAGGAGCAGGTCAGCGGAGGCAGCGCGCGCCTCCTGACCCACCTCCTCGACCTTCCCTTTCCCCAGCAGGTGGGCCGGATTGGGCGATGGAGAGGATTGCCGTGCCGACCCAACGACACGAGCCCCGGCACTGGAGGCCAAATCGGCAAGCTCCCGGAACTCTGACGAATCAGTGGGGGGTCTCCTACCAAAGGGCCGAGGCGGCCTGGCTGGTCTCCAACCCACCAGAAATGCGCGCTCAGAGTCTCCCCTCGAGCGAGTCTTCTTCACTTGCTTCCCGAATCGGGTGCGCCCCCGTTGCCGGCTGCGCCGCGAGGCAATACCACGGTCGATATGGCGTGCTTGAAAATAAGCTGCTCTTGATTGTTGGAGTCCAGGACCACTGAATACTTGTCGAAACTCCGAATGCGCCCCAGAAGCTTCACACCGCTCACCAGGTACACGGTCACCTGAATTTTTTCCTTTCGAGCGTTGTTCAGAAATCCTTCCTGAATGTTCTGGATGCTCTGGGTCGTTCTATCCCCGTGTTGCCCTCCCGAAGGTGTTCGTGCAGACATGCTTCATCTCCTCAAGGATTCCGCTGAAATAAACCGTCCCCCCTCCGGGGGAATCGGCCAATTCCGCAGGCGACCGACTAACCACTTTTTCACTCGCCCCTGAACTTCAGGATCATCCCCAAGACCCTCGAACCACCGGGGCTTGACCTGATGTCGAAACCAGGTCATCTGGCGTTTCGCATAACGGCGCGTATCTTTCTGGGTCGCGGCGACCGCTTCTTCCCGAGACAGCTCACCGCACAATACTCCCCAAGCATGTTGATAACCGAGCGCACCGAATGCCTTCATCCTAGGCGAATAACCGGCTTTCATCAAGCCCTCAACCTCGGAAATCAAGCCGGCTTCGAACATCTCAGCGACCCGCCGGTCAATTCTCTCCACAAGCAGCGGCCGGGGTGGATTCAATCCCAGCTCGATGACATGAAAACCCGCCAGCGGCCGACGCCCCCGAGCCTGCAAATCCGACATCCTTTGCCGGGCCAGCAGGCAGACCTCAAGTCCCCGAATCACCTTCTGCACGTCGTTCGGCTCGATCGATTCCGCCGAAGGCGCATCCAGCCGGGCCAGGATACGGTGAAGATAGCGACGCCCTTTGCTTTCCGCCAAATCCGCGAGCCGACGCCTGAGACTCTCGGAGGGGCCCGGCGATTCGAACAATCCCACCAGGAGCGCTCGCAGGTCGAGCCCCGTTCCCCCCACCACGAAGGGCAATCGCCGGCGCCCCCTTACCTCCCGCAGAACCTCTTCGGCTATGCGCCGGTAGTCACCGGCGGCGAAGTCTTCATCGGGCAGCGCGATATCCAACAGGTGATGCGGAACGCGCTGGCGCCACTCCGCGGGAACTTTCCCGGATCCAATATCCAGGTGGCGATAGACCTGAATCGAGTCGCAGTTGAGGATCTCGCCCCCCAACTCTTCGGCCAGCTTCAGGGCTAGCGCAGACTTGCCCGACGCGGTGGGACCAACAATGGCGACCAGAGGCCAACGGTTTTCTGTTCCCGGTTCCATCACCCGAAAAGGGTCCAAAGATAACGAACCATGAATACGCAAAGAATAATTCCCAGAAGCAGCAGCAAACCTCTCAACTGGCTGGGAGAAACCGTCCGCACGGCGGGAAAACCTCTCGGGCCTCAAGAGACCGCATCCTGCTCACTCTCTTCCGGAGAAATGGTGCACTTATATTCAACAGAACCCCTAAGCCCTCAACGGCCCATCCTCTGGTTGTAGAGAAAGGTGAATTGAAGGCGCAGGAAGGGACCCGTAAACTCTTCCGGCAGAGGAGGCGCAGGGATGCTCATCTTGATGGATGCCAGCGCGGCATTGTCCAGTGGGAAAGTCCCCGAGGAAAAAACCATATTAATCTCCCGCACGTTTCCATCCCTCAAAATGTCGAAAACGAAGGCAACTCTTCCCTTCTTTCCCAATCGCGCCACCTCCGGGATGACCAAGTACCAGTTGCGGCGAACCGAAAACAGCAGCCGCGAAAGGTAGGGGCCGAAATTCACCCCTCGGGTGTCGGAAAGGATGGTCGGCGCGTCCATCGAGAAAGTGGAAAAGGGATTGTTAAACTGACTCTCCGAGGCGCCCGGTCCGCCGGGTCCTGTTACATTTTCCTTCCCCAGATTGCGCATGCTCTTTTGGATGGATTCCCCCGGGGAGGCAATGGAAAACTCCAGCTCGCCTTGCGTACCGTTGCCCGGGCCCTGAATATCCTTCAACCGTAAACTGGCTATCTGTTGATTGTCCTCGCGGTTCTCCTGCAGCTCGGCTTCCTGTTGTTCGATTCCGTCCTGATCTTCCTCGGCTTCCCCCTTCTCAGGCGAACCACCCTGGACCGGAGGAGGGCTGGGAGGCAAGACCATCCCCTCTCCGCCGGCAACCTCCGGCAAATCCGATTCACCCCGGGAGTAGGGCAGCGGGGGCGCATCCGGGGTAATTTCAGGAGCCCTTCCCTGAGCCCGCCGGTCCCGGTCGGAAAAGATGGAAGTGTCGGGCGGAGGAGGCGGGGGCACCAAATCCGGCGGCAGCCACAGGAAAAACTGTTCATTCCTCGGGGGCTCGGGAACCGCCTGGAAAGCCATCATCTGCCGTCCCGAGTTGGGAAAAAGTTTCGGCACGATCATCAGAATCAGAACAACGAGGGCGTGCGCGGTGACGGAAAAGAAAAATGTGGCCTTCCGGCGCCAGAGGTCTGCGTCATTCCCCATGCCGGGAAATACATTCGGGGCGAACTCGTCCCCGGAGGAGGCGTTCAAGCGGCTCTGAGATTTCTGACGGAAATAGTCGCCCCAGTGTGGAGGGAAAACCACCGGTTGGGAGCTTACCGCGGGGGTGGCAGGCTTTTCGGTAACGGCACGCCAGCTCCTGGGGATATCAGAAATCCACGACTTCAACTCCGAAACCGGCAGCCTCTCCAGGGGTGGGGCCGAATCCGTGTCGGGTTCCTGGGCCCACACCTGAAGCCTCACCCGAATCTGCCGCAGAATGGAGAGATGGAGAGGGAGTCGCTCAACAAGAGTGACGCCGTAGTCCAACCCCTTCGGGGCCGGGCCCAAGCGTCGGGGGACCCCCACGACGGGCTCATTAAGACGGATTTGAATCAGTGCCATAATTGGCCGTCTGCGCTACCGGGAGGGCTGCTCGTTGCTAGGGGCGAATACGGACTCCGGCTGCAAGGGCGTGCTTTTCAATCTCTTTCATCACCCTCTGCGCCAAATCCAGAGCCGCGCGGCCCTCCCCTCCGCCCACTTTGGGGGGTCGGCGGGTCCGCACGCACTGCGTGAAATCTTCCAGTTGTCCCCGCAGAGGGTCGGCCCTCTCCGTTTCGACCTTTTTTAGGCTGATTTCGGGCTGCAGCCCACCCCTTTCTATCCCTAAAAGTATCACGTCCTGTCGCGTAAAATCGATAGATACGTACCCACTGGCCTGGAAGAAGCGAAACTTGCGAATCTTCTCCGTACTGACCCGACTGGCCGTTAGATTCGCCACCACGCCGCCCTCAAACTCAAGCCGGACATTGGCGATATCCACCCGGTCGCTCAGGATGGGCAAACCCACGGCCCGAATCTCCGCCACCGGCGCCGCGACCAGGGAGAGGAGAATCTCCAGGTCGTGAATCATCAGGTCGAACACCACATCCACATCCAGGCTGCGGGGTGCAAATACCCCTAAACGATGTATTTCAAAGAACTTAGGGTCACGCACGACCTTCTCCGCCGCCAGTACCGCCGGGTTGAACCGCTCCAGATGTCCTACCTGTAAGATGCAATTTCCCTGTGCCGCGACTTCAATCATTTCGTCGGCTTCTGCCAGGGTCCGGCTGATCGGCTTTTCAACCAGCACGTCCTTTCCCGCCCTTAAAGCCTCCAGCGCCACCGAAGCATGATCCCGGGTGGGGACAACGACGCTCACCGCGTCCACCTGCGCGAGCGTTTCCTGGTAAGACGCAAAGGATGGAACCGAAAGCTCTTCGGCGGCCTGCCGCGAACGCTCCCGCTCCATGTCGAACACGCCCACCAGTTGAACACCGGGAATTTGAAGGTATTGACGGGCATGATTCTTGCCGTGCTCACCAAGACCGACGACAGCTACGCGCATGGGTTCGGATGCCATATCAATGCTGAATTTCCGGATATGTACGAACGATGAAGAGAATCCCGGCGGCGTTTCCATGATCCATCCGGCCCCGCCGGTGGATCGTGGATAGTGGATGGAGGCAGGAAGGAGAAAGAGCCCTGAGCGTTATCCTAAACCCCGAAGCCCGTGATGGCAATTCCCGCCTCATTGGCCAACTCCAGGAGCTTCTCGCGCTCAAAGAGCAGCGTCCTTTCCGCATCGACCCCCAGCGCGGTGGCGTTCGAGCGCCTCATCACCTCGATGGTTTTCACTCCCACCACGGGAACGTCGAAGCGCATGTCCTGGCGAGGCCGGGCAACCTTCACCACCACCAGACGCTTCCCGTGGCTGAGGGATGCCGCCCGCTCGATGACGGCGTCGGTTCCCTCCATGGCCTCGACGGCGATGCAGGCGCACTCACGCACCACGACCGTCTGTCCCAGGTCCATATCTGCGATTCTCCTGGCCACCTCACGGCCGTATTCAAGGTCGGCCCGCTCCTCCGGGTCCGGCTCACGGCGAGTCAGGCTTCCCGCCTCGGCCAGCAACGGCTTCAGAAACGCGGTCGAATCCAGAACGTGAATTCCCCGCGCCTCGAGCATCTTCACAAAGGCACCCAGCAGGGCGTTGGTATTCTTCCGCTTCAGGCTCCCGAGGACGCGCTTTACAATCGAGTCGGGAGGAATGGCGCTGTAAAGCTTGTTGTGCCTGACCTGCCCGGCGAGCACGACCCGGTTCACCCGCTCGGCCTTCAGCAACTCCAGCAGCCGCCCTACCTCACCCAGGCTGATCCAGTGAATGTGGTCGGCGACCTCGGCCAGTCCCGGCGACGCCTCTTCCTTGATGCCGATGACCGACATCTCCACGCCCTGCTCCCGCGCCGCTTCCAGCACCAGGAAGGGAAACTGCCCGTTTCCTGCGATCAGCGCGTAATGGGAAATCCCTCCTGCGCCCTTCACCGTTTTTTCGTTGGGCGGTGAGGAAAACATCACTTCACAATCCCTTTTTTCGCCGCCCGAATGAATTCCACAAGCTGCTTGAGTGATTCCCCCTCGCCTGTCTGCTCAACATGTTGGATCTGTTCTTCAATGGCATCCACGGCCTGCGAGGTGTTCAGACCGGGTTGGGTGAGGAGGCGGAACGCGGCGCGGAGCGCGTGAATCTGTTTCTTGCTGAAGCCTCGCCGGTCGAGGCCCACCACGTTCACCCCGTAAATCTCCGCCTTCCGGTCTTCGGTGGTCACCGAAAAGGGAACGACGTCGCGGTTGACCGGCGTGTAGGCCCCAATGAAACTGTGCCGTCCGATACGGGAGAACTGGTGAATGCCGCAATAGGCCCCCAACACCACGTAATCTTCGATCGTTACATGCCCGCCGAGCGCCGCGCCGTTCGCCAGCACAATGTGATTGGCCAGTTGGCAGTCGTGAGCCACGTGGCAGTAGGCCATCAGCAGATTATGGTTCCCGATGCGCGTCACTCCGCCGCCCTCTTCCGTGCCGCGATGGACGGTCACGAACTCGCGAAATGTATTGTGATCGCCGATCTCGAGGCGTGTCGGCTCTCCCTTGTATTTCAGGTCCTGAGGCTCGAGGCCGACCGATGCATAAGGGAAAAAGCGGTTCTTTTCGCCGATGCGAGTGGGACCACCGAGGACGACGTGCGAGACCAGCTCACAATCGGGGCCGATTTCGACAGCTTCACCCACCGTACAATAGGGGCCGACGCTCACGCCTGACCCAAGAGACGCCTTCTCGTGAATGATTGCTGTGGGATGAACCTTCATGCGCCCGGACGGTCCACGATGGCGAATTGAACTACGGCTTCGGCGACGAGTTTCCCCTCCACCAGAGCTTTCCCGTTCATCTTGCCGAAGTTATTGCGGCGACGCAGCAATTCCATCTCAATCCGCAACTGATCTCCCGGCACCACGGGACGGCGAAACCTGGCCGATTCGATTCCCGTGAAGAAGATCAGCTTCTTCTCACGCTCCGGGAGGTCCTTGTAAATCAGGACCCCTGATACCTGTGCCATCGACTCAATAATCAAAACCGCGGGCATGACCGGAGCTCCGGGGAAGTGGCCTACGAAGAACTGCTCATTGATGGTGACGTTCTTGATTCCGACGATCCGCTTTCCCGGCTCGATTTCCACGATCCGGTCCACCAGCAGGAAGGGATAGCGATGGGGCAGCGCCTGGAGGATTTCGTTGATGTCGGCGACCGTGTTGTTTTCCATAAGTTAAATTCCGCGCGAATTCGCTGCTCCCGAATCGCCGGGCCCCTCAGAAAGGTCGCAACAACCCCTTCGGCAAGGCATTCTCTAACTCATTCGGAGCATTCGTTGATTATAAACGATAACCCTTCGCTCACCCAAATGTCCGTACAAATAGTGATGGCGGAAGATAGTACTGGCGGGGTAAACCCGCCGCTACCTCGATGTCAGTGGCGGGTGGTTAGGGGGTTCGGACCCTGACCTGGGTTTGAAATTTCCGCAACTCATCCCGAGTGGGCATGGAGGGCATGGCACCCAACTTCGTAGCAGCCCAGGCCCCGGCCAGATTGGCGTAGGGGACCGCTTCTGCGACCGGCTTTTTCGCCCCCAGTTC
>JAPUME010000245.1 GCA_027294185.1 Acidobacteriota bacterium
TTGACCGAGCAGTTCCATGCCTCCACGCTGGGACATCCCTTTCCCGGATGCTACGGCCAAAACCTCCGCCGTTTGCGTATCCACCAGGCGCGCATCGACAACGACGGTGGCCTTGCTCTTTTTCTTACCGATCTTACCCAGGCCAAACCTCCTGCCAAACCCGCCCGCGCCGATTTTTTTCGTTTCGAAGCCAAACTGCGTAATCGTTCCAATTACGATGGCATTGACACCCAGAATCTTCCCGATTCGTGCGGCCGTGGCCGGATTTACGCGGTCGCTCACCTGAAAATTCTGTTCCGCCAGTATCCGATCAAGCTGTTTCCGTTCGACCACCGAATAGGTCCCGTCGCGAACCAGATTCGTAACGACCATGTCTGCGATGCCCTTGCCGATGTCCCAGTCCCAACTCCACCAGCGGTGGACAGCGCCGAATTCGAAGTCAAACAACGCAACTCGCTTTTTTTCGGTTGGATCGGCCCCAAAGGCAGATAGGACCAGAAACAACAGGACCATTACGGTCCCACACAGAGAACGAATCCAGGATTTCATCGCATACCTCCCATTATTATTGCCGGATGCCACCGCCCTCAGCGTCCCCGACTGTAGCCGATCTCTGCGAGGACCCCTCCGGCGTCTACTCTCTTGCCACTCTTTGAATCCAAAGCGGCGAAACTGTAGTTTCGCCCGAAGTCCAGCTTAATTCTAAAGGTTCCGTGTCGGGAGCCCGCCTTGACGTCGCGAATTTCGCTCGTGTTGAGCAGGTATTTATGAGGACTCGTCGTTGCGACGTATCTAATATATCCGATATTCACTACGAGCCAGCCATCACAATGACCCGCGCCGGCGGATCCCGCATAAGCGATATGGTGGTGTCGCACAAAGAACCTGGTTCCCGAGGGAATCTGTTCGGCGGGTTCTGCAGCCCGACCCGAAGTCTTACTCTTTCCCAACCAGACCGGTGCTTCCAAAACTTCGCCTGCCCGCAATTCGACAGTCCCCTTCACCTCATCGTATCCGTCTCGGGTGGCCCGCAATTCGTGAGTTCCGGGTTTGAGCTCGGAAATCGTCAATCGACCATCCTCGGAATCGGTTTCTCCTATCAACTTGTCATCCAGGAAAACCAAAACACTGCCGGGCTTGGACCTGATTTGGAGTTGGGCCGTATCCGCTGCGTTTGGAACCAGAAGCTCGTTTTTCGGAGCCTGCGGAGGGCCCCTCCGTACCGGCTCCGCCCCGCTACGGGGAGGGAGGAACGAGTCAGATGTAACGAAAGGGGCAGCCGCCTGCTGCAGGGCCGAAATCAGGTCCGTGTGCGCCCCTGCATCCACAAAAGCCCTTTCGAGCCTCTGGGTCAGGGAGAAATCAACCCCGTGCTCCTTTACCAGATAAGTGATGCGAGGAAGGGCAACGCCACCCGCAAGTAACTCCATGACTCCTTCAACTTTTAACTTCGGTTTTTCCTGTGGAACACACCACAAAGTCGTCCCCAGGCACAGGTACCCCAAAGTCATACATTGACCGATGATTCGAAACCGGAAACTCTGACGAGCCACCGATCCAAACTTCTTAAAAAGAGGGCTTGTCACTCTCGCTCCGTTGGAAGAGCCGTTTCGTACCCAGATTCCGGATTTGATTCGGCCTAAAACCGAATTTGATTCGTGATTTGAGGCTACGCTACCACTCCGCCCCAGCGGTGTCAAGACCTGCGACTAGCTGTTGCTTTATGACTCCTCTTGAGGAAGATTTCAAGGCGCTCATCAATGCAAAAGAAGGTAAACCGAAGAAGCCAAGCTGTCATTTCTCCTCATTTCTGGTAGATTGCTAACCTAGTTCAACCGAAAGGATGACCTGTGCAGGAACCGTTGTGGGAACCTTCCCCCGGCAGGGTTCAGCAAGCAAACTTAACAGCCTTCACACGGGCGGCAGAAAAGGAGTGGGGAAGGAGTTTCCCGAACTTCGCCTCCCTCTACCGCTGGTCGGTCGAGAGGCCTGAGGAGTTCTGGGCGTCCCTTTGGAACTTCTGCGGAGTCGTTGCCGGCCGGAAGTGGGATCAGGTTGTGGTCAACGCGGACCGGATGCCGGGAGCGAAGTGGTTCGTAGGAGCGAGGCTCAATTTCGCCGAGAACCTGCTGCGGCGTCGGGACCAACAACCGGCCCTGATCTTCCGCTCGGAGAGGGGCGAGCGGCGTGAGATTTCCTGCGCGGAACTCTACGACCAGACAGCCCGGCTGGCGCATTCCCTGAAAAAGCTCGGCATCACCCAGGGAGATCGCGTGGTGGGCTTCCTGCCCAATATTCCGGAAGCCGTAATCGCCATGCTGGCGGCATCCTCGCTCGGCGCCATCTGGTCGAGCTGCTCACCTGAGTTCGGCCTGCGAGGGATTCTCGACCGCTTCGGGCAGATTACCCCCAAAGTGCTTTTCACCGCCGACGGGTACACCTACAACGGCAAGGCGATTGATTCACTGGAACGCGTGAGGGGCATCGCACGTGAGGTCCCGACGCTCGAAAAAGTAGTGGTGGTTCCCTACCTGAAATCGAATCCGTCGCTCGATGAAATTCCCAACGCAACCTCGTGGCAGGAATTGTTGAGCCAACGAGCAGAAGAAATACAATTTGAACAGCTCCCCTTCGACCATCCCGTCTATATTCTTTACACATCGGGCACGACGGGCGTTCCCAAGTGTATCGTCCACGGCGGGGGCGGTGCGCTGCTCCAACATATGAAGGAGCACCGCCTGCACACCGACCTGAAGGCAGGAGAGCGCATTTTTTATTTCTCCACATGCGGGTGGATGATGTGGAATTGGTTGGTGAGCGCACTTGCCAGCGAAGCCACCGTGATCCTCTACGACGGCTCGCCGATGCATCCCGGCCCCCAGGCGCTCTTCGACATGGCTGCCGAAGAACGGATCAACGTTTTCGGGACGAGCGCCGGATACCTGGCGGCCATCGAGAAAGCCGGACTCGAGCCGCGCCGTACCCACGACCTCTCCGCGCTGAAGGCGATTCTTTCCACCGGCTCGCCGCTCGCCCCGCGCAGTTTCGATTACGTCTATGAAAAGATCAAG
>JAPUME010000246.1 GCA_027294185.1 Acidobacteriota bacterium
CACACAGGTTTTGCTTGCCAGTTCCGACATTGCGGACACCTCCTCGCGGGCGCGTTTCTAGCTTAGGGTTGTTTGCGGAACGCTGAGGCCCGGAAACTACAGTCTATACCTTTTGACGCAGCAGGGGGGCGTTTGATGTCATGCGCTTGCCGGTTTTCGGGAATGGCACCTACAATGGAACGTGAATGCACTCGATGAATGGATGAATGGATAGGAGGAAAGCCAATGGTAGTGGTCTGCAACCGCATTCCGGTGGCGAAGGGGCACGAGAAGGAATTTGAAGATCTGTTTCTCAGCCGCAATCCGGCTGACGCCAAGCATCCCCTCACGGCGCAGCCGGGCTTTATTCGCAACGACTTACTGCGCCCCTCGGGTGAAGAACCCTACGTCGTGCTGACTTACTGGGAGTCGCGCGAAAACTTTGAGGCCTGGACCAACAGCGAATCGTTCAAGGAAGCCCACTCGGGCCGCTCCCGGACGGAAATCTTCGCCGGACGGCCCAATTTGGAGGTCCATGAGGTTATACGGACCCTCGCCCAGCCGACAGGGTCCTGACCGGAAGCCTCCCTGGACCACGAAGGGGGCTCACAATCCCAATATGGCCCCTTGATTCTGCGTTGGCGCAGGCAACTCCGGACCAAAGAATTGTATTGACAGGGGACAAAGTCGCCCCTTATCATCCACTTGCGACAATTAAATACTGATTCAGGTAACCCTGAGTCTCATCGAGAGTGGCTGAGGGATTTGGCCCTTTGAAGCCACGACAACCGGCCCGACATTAAACAAATGGAAGTTGGGACCGGTGCCAATTCCTGCCCGCATGGGAAAGATGAGAAGGGGACCGAAGCTAAGGTCTTCATTCCAGCCTCTTTCCCAACCGGGAAAGGGGCTTTTTTTAGTTTTGGGGTGGAGATTCCCCCCTGAGAAGCCGATAGAACACCACAATAATCGATGGCAACCGAAACGCTAAGCTCATCCTCATCCGTCGATGCAAATAAGAGTGCCGCAGTCAGCACCCACGAACCGACCCTGGTTTGGACATACCCCCGGCCCGCGGCCAGCGCCCCGGGAACCGTAGCCTCGGACCAGGAGGGGAGGAACCGTGTCATTCATACAAGGATTAAAATGCCGGGAGTGTAGCCGCACCTACCCGGCCAAGCCTCTGGCTACCTGTGAGGAGTGTTGGGCGCCGCTTGAAGTCGTCTATGACTACGAGGCGCTGGCCCGCACGCTCAAACGGGAGGAGGTTGCCGCCCGGGAAGGCAATATGTGGCGATACCGGGAGCTGCTCC
This sequence comes from Acidobacteriota bacterium, assembly GCA_027294185.1. GTDB lineage: Bacteria > Acidobacteriota > Terriglobia > UBA7540 > JAPUME01 > JAPUME01. The sequence continues at coordinate 1,293 of JAPUME010000246.1, forward strand.
CCCTGAACTCTCCCCCCGCTGTCGGTGAACATACGGGGTTCACCCCCCTGGTTCCCGCACCGAAGCTCGCCGAAGCACTCGGCGTTCGGGAACTCCATATCAAGAACGACACGGTCAACTACCCCACCCTATCCTTCAAGGATCGTGTGGTCGCCGTAGCGCTCAGCAAGGCGCGGGAATTCGGATTTGACACCGTCGGCTGCTCTTCGACCGGAAACCTGGGCAACTCCGTCGCGGCACAGGCTGCGGCAGGCGGCTTTAAATCCTTCATCTTCGTTCCGGCCGACATCGAGCCGGAAAAAATCCTGGGCACGCAGATTTACGGCGCCGAGCTGGTAAAGGTCGATGGGAACTATGATCAGGTGAACCGCCTCTGCTCGGAAATCTCACAGAAATATAACTGGGGCATCGTCAACGTGAACCTCCGCTCGTACTATTCGGAGGGCTCGAAGACGCTGGGCTACGAAGTGGGCGAACAACTCGGCTGGCGGCTGCCGCAAAACATCGTCATCCCCATGGCCGGCGGGTCGCTGATCACCAAGGTCCAGAAGGCCTTCACGGAACTCCAGACACTCGGCTGGGTCGATCCGGTCCCGACGCGCTTCTACGGTGCGCAGGCGACGGGATGCTCTCCCATCACCACGGCCGTCAAGAAAGGTGTCTGCGACATCGAACCGCAAAAACCGAACACTCTGGCAAAGTCGCTGGCCATCGGCAATCCGGCGGACGGCTACTACGCCGCGAAGACGATTTTGGACAGCGGCGGCTGGGGTGAGGACGCGAGCGATGACGAGATTGTGGCCGGCATCAAGCTTCTTGCCACAACGGAGGGCATTTTTGGGGAAACGGCGGGCGGAGTGACCGTGGCCGTGGCCCGAAAGCTAATCGAGCAAGGCCGCATCGACCGGGAGGAATCCCTGGTGCTCGCCATCACCGGTAACGGTCTGAAGACCGTCGCGGCGCTGGCAGCTACAGCGGTCAAGAGCGTGACCATCCGGCCCAAGCTGAATGATTTTGAAGAAACGGTAATGAAGAATCGGGAAGCCGTTTCGGTATAGCGCGGCTGCCCGAAGCGTCATCTTGAGTCTTACATACGAACTGAGAACTCAGAGATTATCTGTCTCAGGTTGCCTATCTCCTCATGGAAGATCACCTGGCGGAAACGGGTTTTCGGTCCGAGGAGGCAGCTTTGAAAATCACGATCCGCATCCCTCCCCCCTTGAGAAAATTCACCGGCGGTGCAGAGAGCTTTGAAACCTCGGCCGGCAACCTCCCCGAGCTGATTGACAACCTGGAGCAGAAACACCCCGGCATCAGGAAATCGCTTCTGTCCCCCGAGGGAAATATTCACCGCTTCGTCAATATTTATGTGAACGACGAAGACATACGGTTCCTGGGGGGTATGAAATATGCCTTCAAGGAGGGGGACGAAATCCTCCTGATTCCTTCGATTGCGGGCGGCCTGCCCGCCGGCCCCGTGCAGCACCTCCCCTTCCGGGCCGGCGGATGAGGAGCGGGCGCCGCCTTCGCGTGCGGGTTCCGGCCACCAGCGCCAATCTCGGATGCGGATTCGACTGCGTCGCCCTTGCCCTCAGTCTCTACCTGGACACAGAGATTTCCCCTCGAAACGATAACAAGATTACCGTCCGCTATTCGGGACCGACGCCCGACCGCGTCCCTCAGGATGGGTCGAACCTTATTGCACAGGTCATCCAGGACGAGCTGACCCGGCAGGGAAAATCCCAGGGGTTCGACCTCACGATTGAAAACCAGATTCCGATCGGGGTAGGACTCGGCTCCTCCGCCGCCGCCATTGTGGCAGGCCTGGCCCTGAGCAGCCGACTTGCGGGCCGGGAGATCGAGGAAAGCGAACTGGTTTGCCGGGCGGTGGAGCGCGAGGGGCATCCCGACAACGTCGCCGCCGCGTGGCACGGCGGGTTTGTCCTGGCCGTTTCGCGGGAGGAGGGCATCTTCA
>JAPUME010000247.1 GCA_027294185.1 Acidobacteriota bacterium
AATACGCGGGACTGGTTGCGGCGGTCCTCGACAACGAATCGGGCATCCGAGCCGACGCCGTCTTCCCAATCATGCCCCTCTGCATCACTGTAAGTCGGGAGCTCGTCGCCGAATTCCTTTTCGATGGTGCGCATGAAATCGGTGAGCGTCGCATACCGCAGCCTGGGGTAGGCGTATTGCTCATTCCAGGCTTCGATAAAAGTGGCATGTTCCGGCAACAAAGCTTCGTTCGCGCCCTGCGTTCCGTAGATCAGCACGGCGTCAGGCTTATAGCCGGATTCGGGAAAGGACTGAAGAAAGACAGGCAGGGAATCGCGTATCGCCTCCAGAGCAGGCGGACGACCGAAGAGGCTTGCCGCCTGTTGGTAATGGCGAGAATGCCAGGAAAGCACCTTCCCGGCATCCGGCCCTCTCCAGTAGAAGGGGGATTTCTCATGCCATCGGCCACGAATAGAATGGGAAGAAAGCGAGTTGTCGGGAGCAGCCACCCAGTATTTCACCCCCGCAGCCGCCAGCAGAGAGGGATAGGCACCGGAATAGGAAGGAACACCGGAGATATTTGCCAGCTCGAAGGGCAGTCCGTGCCGGCGCGCGAGTTCCTTGGAGAAATACAGGGAACGAAGCAGAGTCTCAAGCGAAGCATAACCCGTAAGAAGATTCGCGTATTGTGCGGGAAGGCCCAAGCGCCCTTCCCGGACTCTTTCCAGCGCTTCCTGCTGCCCCACCGGGTCACGGGTCAGCAGGTACTGCTCCAGGTTCCACGACCCATCGAGTGTGTATCGAAAATCGGGATGCTTCTTCATCAGCCCCAGGGCCTGGTCGATCACGCGGGATTGGCCTTCTGCCACCCTGGCCGGGTAGTCTGTATAGCCCACGTCCAGATGATTGTGGGGAGCGATATACACCACCCATTTTCGCTTCGGGCGAAAAGTGAAACGGAAGTTCCGAGAAGGCCCATTGACGTCGACCCGCAGCCTCGCCTCAGCTTCTCCCGACCACTCCGGGACCTCGATTTCCACTCGCCGTTCGCCGAAATCGGCCTCGGTCGGGAAAGCCTTCCGGACTCGCCGCCCGTTCAGGACCAGGGTGACGAACCCCTGCCTTGTTTTTCGATGCAGCCGCACGACGACCTCAATGATTTCTTTTAGTCCGCCCTCTCGCATCCTGTATAAAACCGCAGGGTCGGCTCTGGCATGAATTTCGGTGGGCACGAACCGGCGGGCCGGGTCGTTCGAAAGCGAGAGCGCATCGTAGAAGACTCCTGAAATTCCAAACCGACCGGTTCCGCCGGCTCCCTCAGCGGTCGCGGGTTCGTCAAGAAGAGACAACACCAGACGGTTTTCTCCCATCCGGAAGTAGCCCGCGGGCAGGGCAACATCTATCGAGTCGAAGGAGTAATGAGGCGTTGAGCTGTCGGCTGGATTCTCGAATTCATAGGTTAGCCGGGGCCGGAAGAAGAAGTTCCCCCAGCGTCCGTTAATCTCCACACGCAGGCGCGGGCGGCGAGGGGTACGGTGAAGGGTCGATATCTTCAGGGTGAAGGTTCCCCGAGGAGGACTCTTCAGCGAGAAAACCACCGTGTAGGGATGCTCGCGGCCTCCCGCCACCCCGTTCGCCGAACCCGGATGGAACCCTGGCCAGTCCTTCTTCTCTTCGCTCCGTCCCACTTGGTAGAGTAGATGGGAATGACCCTCGCCAAAGGTATTGGAATCAAATTCCGCCTTGAATTCTCTCGAGGATCGGTCGAAGGAACCGATCCGCCACAGAGTCCTCGTGGCACCGTGCGCCGGGACCGGGAAAAGTCCATGGAGGACCAGTGTCAGAAAAACGAGAAGGACCGGAGCCCTGGTTCTTAACAGTTGCATCGAGTGGAGCCGATCTCGTCAGGAGTAGAGCAGCGCAATCGCAATCGTATAGATCACCCCGGAAATGCGTCCGAAGACCATCCAGGCAAGCAAGATTCCCATCATGGAAAAGGTGGGGTTGTGCGTGAATGCCGTAAAACGGCGAGACATTTCTTCGCTCATCAGCAGCGTCACGGCCGTATTTCCGTCCAGCGGAGGAACCGGAAGGAGGTTGAAGATACCGAGCAGGAGGTTCAGCATCAGCAGAATGCTCAGAAAAGTCGCCAGTGCGCTTCCCAAGCCCGGATCGGAGGAAACCACCATTTGAGTAAAGCGGAACCCGTCTGGAGGAGGAGTGAAGAATCCGTTCGCCAGGCCGGTGCGGAGCAAAATCGCGGCCAGCAGCGTCAACAAAGCGTTCGCTGCCGGCCCGGCCAGGGCCATCCACCCAGCCCGCCTCGGGTAACGTCTCTGCCATTCCGGGTCATAAGGGGCGCTGGCCCAGCCGATCATCCAGCCGGAAAATACATAGGAAAGAATGGGAATCAGGATCGTACCGAAAGGCTCCCGCTGCAGATGAGGCAGCGGGCTGAGTGTCACCTGACCTGCACGAAAGGCCGTCAGGTCTCCTCCCCATTTCGCCGCCAGAGCGTGCGCGCCCTCATGAAAGGTGATGGCCATCAGGAACACGACATACCACAGGACCCCGAGGGCCATCATGCTTTCATAATCTGTCCCTGTCATCGATTGACTCCGGGAACTATCAGATGCCCGCTAAGGCGCTTGCAGCGGAATTCCAAACCAGGACCGTTCGGAGAGAGTACTAGGGTAGGACTTTTGAGAGCCCGATTCAAGGCGTCTGAGGAGTATTTGTCGGACCGTGCCCGGGTATTAGTAAAACGGAGGCAGATTAGCCGTCGCCGCGGCGGTGCAGCCGGATATGAAGTCGCTTGATCTTTTGATTCAGGGTGGAAAGAGGAACCTTCAGTTGCTCGGCGGCTTCGGTTTGTCGTCCGCCGGCCCGCTCCAGGGTCTTCACGATGATGCGCCGTTCGTAATCCTGAAGCATCCCGGAAAGCGAATCACCGTTCAACTGAGCGGAGAACTGGTTCCGCGAAGCTGCGCTCAAACCGTTCCCCTCCCGAAGGGAATCGGGAAGCAAATCCAATCCAATAGTCGACCCGCTCGCAAGAACGACGGACCTCTCCACCAGATTTTCGAGTTCCCGAATGTTTCCCGGCCAGCCATAATTCATCAGCAGCTTCATGACCTCAGGCGAAAAGGCCAGGCCCGACTTCTGATTTTCCTCGCCGTACTTGGTAAAAAAATGCCGGGCCAGAAGAGGAATATCTTCCTTTCGATCTCGCAGGGGCGGCAAATCGATGGCGATAACGTTCAGCCGATAGTAGAGGTCTTCTCGAAACTTTCCCTCCTCCACCATTTTCCCGAGGTCTGAATTTGTCGCCGCCAGAATGCGCACATCTACGCGAACCGTTTCCGTACCGCCCAAACGCATAAACTCGCGTTCCTGGATCACACGGAGAAGCTTCGCCTGGGTATCAATCCCGATTGTCCCAATCTCGTCGAAAAAAATCGAGCTCTGGTCGGCCAGCTCGAACAGCCCCTTCTTGGAGGCTATCGCCGAGGTAAAAGCCCCCTTCACATGTCCGAAAAGGGTGCTTTCAAGCAAATCAATGGGCATCGAACCGGTATTCACGGGCACCATCGGCTTCTGGGCACGAGAACTCCTCAAATGAATGGTCTTGGCAATCAGCTCTTTGCCGGTTCCGCTTTCGCCCTGGATCAGCACGGTCGCCCGGCTGGGAGCGATTTGCATAATCAGGTCGAAGACCTTCTTCATACGCTCGCTCTTGCCGATAACGTTCGGGAGGTCGTAGCGGCTCTGCAGGCGACGCCATTGAAGATTTTCCGCCCTGAGCCGGCAGTTGGAGAGAGCATTTCGAACATCCAGGAGGAGTTTTTCGTTGTCCCAGGGCTTGGTAATGTAGTTGTCCGCCCCTTCCTTGCTGACGGTAAAGGCCGTCTCGGAGGAGTCATAGGCGGTAATCATGATGACGGGTGTCTCGGGGTTGTCGCGCTTGATCGAGCGGAGGACCTCCACTCCCTGCTCACGCTCAGGAAGACTCACATCCAGCAGCACTAAATCAAAGGGGTTCTGCCCGAACTTTTTCAACCCGCTTTCCGCATCCGGGGCCGTGTCGGCCCGGTAGCCTTCCATGCGGAGCAATTGCGCGAGGCTTTCGCAAATTTCCGGTTCGTCGTCGATTACCAGAATGGAGCCCTTTTCAGGCATGAACGGGTTTCCTCAGGGCCGGAAATTCCAGGCGGAAAGTGGTTCCTTGTCCCGGTTCGCTTTTCACCTGCACAGTTCCGGAGTGTTCTCGAATGATGCCGTAGCTTACGGCCAGGCCGAGGCCCGTGCCCCGGCTTCCGCTCTTGGTGGTAAAGAACGGGTCATAGATTTTCCCCAGGTCTCGGTTCGCAATGCCCTCCCCGCTATCGACCACCTCGACCAGGACCGTCGAGTTTTCCTGCCAGGTCGAAATCAGCAGCCGTCCGCCTTCCGGCATGGCATCCCGTGCATTCAGGATGAGGTTCATGAAGACCTGCTGCATACGGCCGCTGTTGCCGTGGATGAGGGGCAACTCCGGCGACAGGCGAGATTCGACCCTGATCCGTCCCGCGTCCAGAACATGGTCCAGGAGCATCAGAGTTTCGCCCAGGACCTTGTTCAAATCCGTTTCCTCGAATTCGGTTCCCCTCGTGCGCGAAAACTTCAAAAGGTGGTTGACGATGTCGGAGGCTCGGAAAGTCTGCTTGATAATCTTTTCCAGAAAAACCCGCTTCGGGTCGCCGGAAGGGACCATTTTTCGCAGCATCTGCGTCTGCGAAGAAATCACAGCCAGCGGGGTGTTGACCTCGTGAGCCACACCGGCAGCCAGCATGCCGATGGAAGAAAGCTTTTCGGCCTGTGCCACCTGGTCCTCCAGCCGCACACGGTCCGTAATGTTGTTGAAAAGCAGAAGGCGCCCCAGGAGGTTCCCGTTTTTCCCGCGCAGCGGAGTGAGCGAGATGTTCACCGTGGGCCGGCGGCCGTCATGGCTCAGCAACTTATGTTTGTAGAGGCTGCGTGTTTCTCCCAAATCGGAGGAAAGACGAATATCCGCCACCAGCTCCGGCGGAAAAATCTCGGCCGTGGGCCTGCCCAGCACTCCCGCCCGGGGCAAGCCGTAGAGCATTTCCAT
>JAPUME010000248.1 GCA_027294185.1 Acidobacteriota bacterium
CTGCCGGTTCTCGTCGATGCGGAGAAGGCATCCAGAAAATCCACACCTCCGATTCACAAGAAGTTCAAAGACAACATCGCCTATGTATTGAAATCGAAAAGCGGCGACTGGTCGAAGATCGAAAAGCAGAAAAAGTCGCTGGTTGTTATCAAGCAGCGGCTGATCAACCAGCGTCTTGCGCCGGTCGCCATAGAGCCACGCGGCGTTCTGGCGAAATACAGTCCGGGAGAGGACCATCTCTCCATCTGGACTTCCACGCAGATTCCTCACCTGGCAAAAACTCAACTCTCATTGATGCTCGGGATGGATGAGGCTCACGTGCGCCTGGTGGCTCCGGAGGTGGGCGGCGGGTTCGGCAGCAAATTGAACGTTTATGCCGAAGAAGGACTGGCCTGTTATGCTTCGCGAAAGCTCGGCCGCCCGGTGAAATGGATTGAAACCCGGCGGGAAAACATGCAGGCGACCATCCATGGCCGCGATCAGATTGACGATCTGGAGATTTATGCCCGAAAGGACGGCAAAGTGATGGGCCTCAAGTGTCAGGTGATCGCCGATCTCGGGGCCTATTTCCAGCTTCTCACGCCGCTGATTCCGACTTCCACACCTATGATGATCGTCGGCGGCTACACCATTCCGGCGCTGGATCTTGTGACCATCGGAGTTTTCACGAATAAAATGGCTACCGACGCCTACCGCGGTGCCGGCCGTCCCGAAGCCACCTATATCATCGAACGGGTGGTCGATCTGGTGGCACACAAACTCGGACTGGATCCCGTCGATGTGCGCAGGAAGAATTTTCCAAAGCCCAGACAGGGTCCCTTTACCCTGGCCACCGGTGTTACCTACGACAGCTCCAATTATCAGGGAGCACTTAAGAAAGCCCTCGCGCTCTCCGGCTACAAGCGCTTGCGCAAAAAGCAGGCTCAGCTTCGCAAGAAAGGCCGCTATATCGGCATCGGCCTATCCACCTATGTTGAGATTTGCGCCATGGGCCCCTCCAGCCGTATGCCCGCCGGTGGATGGGAAAGCGGGGCAGTTCGTATTGAACCCACCGGCAAGGTCACCGTGATGACCGGTGTTTGCCCGCAGGGGCAGGGACAGGAGACCTCTTTCAGCCAGATCGTTGCCGAGGAGCTCGGCATCCCCTTTGACGACGTGACCGTGATCCACGGCGACACCGGAGCGGTTCGGTACGGAATCGGCACTTTTGGCAGCCGAGCCACTGCAGTCGGAGGGTCGGCGATATTTTACGCCCTGCAAAAACTGAAGCAGAAAATGGCCAAGATCGCCGCGCACAAGATGCGCGTCCCGGCCCGCGACCTGGCTTTTGAAAAAGGCAAAATTCGCACGACCAAAAGGGCGAAAAAATCCATTCCCCTGACCGAGGTAATCAACGAGGCCTATTTCGCGAAGCGGTTGCCGCCGGGCGTGGAACCGGGGCTGGAAGCCAGCCATGTTTTCGAGCCTTCAAACTTTACTTTTCCCTTTGGCACCCACATCGCGGAAGTTGAGGTGGATTCAGAAACCGGACAGATCAAACTGCTCAGCTACGTTGCCGTGGACGACTGCGGACGGGTGATCAACCCGATGCTGGTGGAAGGTCAGGTTCACGGCGGGATTGCCCAGGGCGTAGGTCAGGCCATGTGGGAAGAGCATGTCTACGATGAAAACGGCCAGCTTACTACCGGTGAGCTGATGGACTACGCGCTGCCTAAATCGACCTCGTTCCCCTGGTTCAAGTTGGATCGAACCGTGACGCCGACGCCGGTGAATCCGCTGGGCGTAAAGGGGGTGGGTGAGGCCGGCACGATCGGGTCCACACCGGCGATTGTGAATGCGGTTGTGGATGCCCTGCAACCTTTCGGTGTGGCTCACGTCGATATGCCGCTCAAACCGGAAAAGATCTGGCGCCTGATCGAGCAGAGGAGGCCCTCATGATTCCCGAACCTTTTGAGTACCACCGCCCCGATTCGCTCGCGGAAGCGGTCGCCCTGTTGGCCAACTACGGCGCGGACGGGAAAATTCTCGCCGGCGGACACAGCCTGATTCCCTTGATGAAGCTGCGACTGGCTGCCCCGAAACATTTGATCGATGTCGGCCGTATTGCGGGGCTCGACACCATTCGCGAGGAGGGCGGGAAGATCGCCATCGGAGCACTTGCCACGCACCACCAGCTTGAATCATCCGACCTGGTGAAATCCGCCTGCCCGCTGTTGTCGGAAACCGCGGGCGAGATTGGGGATGTGCAGGTTAGAAACAAGGGCACGATTGGAGGCTCTCTGGCGCACTCCGACCCGGCTGCCGATTGGACCGCCACGATTCTGGCTCTGGACGCGGAAATAAAGGCCGTCAGCCGGACGGGTGAGCGTTCGATCGCTGCGAAGGACTTTTTCCTTGACCTCCTCACCACTGCCCTGAAAGAGGATGAAATTCTGACTGAAATTCGCGTTCCTTCTCTGCCTGCGAACTCCGGCGAGGCTTACTTGAAGGTTCACCACCCGGCGTCCGGTTTTGCCGTGGTCGGAGTTGCGGTGCGGGTCTCGATGGACGGCAACGGAACTTGCAGGGACCTTGCCGTAGGAATTACGGGAGTTGCTGTCACTCCATTCCGAGCACGCAAAGTGGAAGCGGCTCTGAAGGGCCGGCGACTTGATAGCGGGAAAGTCCGGGAAGCCGCGCAGGGCGCGGTCGATGGTGTCGAACTCGAGTCCGACCTTTACGCATCCGATGATTACCGGGCACATTTGGCCCGTGTCTACACTCGGCGCGCCATCGAGCGGGCAGCCGCCCGGGCGACCGGCAAGCGTTGACGAATATAGGAATAGATTCCGGATTCTTCGCCCCATCTCTCAAAAGCTCATTTCCGAATTCTGCCCGCGGCTCAATGCCTGCCGTTACCTCTTCCGAACAGGGTGGCTGATATGACGCTGAATGGAAGCTACCGTATTTCGGCGCCCCGACAAGCCGTCTGGGCGGCGCTGATGGACCCTGAAGTGTTAAAGAAATGTCTGCCGGGGTGCGAGAAGCTGGACCCGGTCGGGCCGGACGCCTATCGTGCCCACATGAAGGTCGGCATCGCCGCGATCAAGGGAAGCTACCAGGGGAGCGTCAGCATTCACGAAAAAGTGGCGCCGGAAAAGTTCCGAATGGTTGTGGAAGGAAAAGGGGCGCCGGGTTTCCTGCGCGGCGAAGGCTCCTTCGAGCTCGTGGAAGAGGGCAGTGAGACCCTGCTCCGCTATCAGGGTACCGCACAGGTCGGGGGAATGATCGCCGGTGTTGGGCAACGTTTGGTGCAGGGAGCCGCCCGCATGGTCGTCAGGAAGTTTTTTGAAGCCCTCAGTAGTCACCTGGCATCCGCTACCCCCTAGCTTCCAAGGCTCTGCAATGAATACTCTACTTCTGATCTTTCTTAAGCTGTTGTTTCCAGCCTAAAATCCGGGCCTTATTGGCTTCCTCTTCGGCTTCCTCGATTTTACCCTGCTGCTGGTAATAGATGGAAAGGTTGGTGTGAGCAAGCACGTCGTCGGGGTCGGCCTCGGCGATGCGCTTCGCGTAGTGGACCGCGTTGTCGAGTTCACCTTTTTGAAAGTAGGCGCGGGTCAACCCGTGCAGGGCATCGGTGAGGTTGGGGTCTAATTCGATGGCTTTCAGGTATTCGGAGATCGCTTCATCGGTCTTGCCTTCTACAATCAAGTCCACGCCCAGGTAGTAGTGGTCTTCTGCTTCAGGATTGGCCATGCTCTCCCTTCACCCCGTATCGATCTATATTTCGAGCTACGCTTCGAATCACTATTATAACCGACATTCGTGCCAGGCGGGTTCGGGACCCCGTGTCCTGTCGCCAAATCTGGAAGCTTGAGGACTGACTTGACTTTTGCCCCGGGCGGCTTTAGCTTACTATAGACAACGATGTCTCCTCCCCCATTACTACATACTTCTTTCCGGCAACTCAATTGTCCTGCTCCGAGCCATTGTTAATCCCCTATGAATCCAGGTGAAACAGAATTTCGCCCATGAAAATTCGCGTTAAGGTCGGACGAGGCGTAACCGCGCTTTTCGGCACTTTGGATAAGAACATGAAGGCGCTCGAGAAGTTGCTGAAAGTATCGACCCATCTTGCGGGTGAAGCCCTGGAAATTGAGGGAGAGTCGGCTGCCGTGGCGAGCGCTCAACGGTTTGTGGAGGAATTTGTGGAGTTGAGCCGTCGCGGCAAACCGCCGGGCGACAGTGAAGTACAGTCCTTCCTGCGAGTGCTTGCAGAGAACCCGAAAGCGTCCCTGGCGGATTTCTACGTTCCCCGCGGAACCTCAACCCTTGCCAATAGAAGCATCATGCCGAAGAGCATGAACCAGCGGCGTTACCTGAGCGCGATTGAAGACCATGACATGGTTTTCGGCATCGGCCCGTCGGGAACGGGTAAAACGTATCTGGCCGTCGCTACAGCCGTAGATGCATTACTTTCAAAAGAGGTCAGCCGTATCATCCTGGCGCGCCCGGCCGTGGAAGCGGGGGAACGGCTGGGATTCCTGCCCGGCACACTCCAGCAGAAGATTGATCCTTACCTGCGCCCGCTCTATGACGCGCTTTTTGATGTGCTCGACCCGGACCGCGTGGAACGCTACATCGAGAAGGGAATGATTGAGATTGCGCCGCTCGCTTTTATGCGAGGCCGGACCTTGAACGATGCTTTCGTGATTCTCGACGAGGCCCAGAACACCACCAGCGAGCAGATGAAAATGTTTCTGACTCGTTTGGGATTCAACTCGAAGGCGGTCATTACGGGCGACATCACGCAGATCGATCTTCCCAACGACCGACGGTCCGGTCTGGTCGAAGCAATGGAGGTTGTCGGAAAGGTGTCGGGGATCTGCTTTATTCAATTCAATGAAAAGGACGTAGTGCGCCACAGCCTGGTGCAGCAAATCATTCGTGCCTACGAAGAGTTTGACCAATACCGCAAAACGGAAACGGTCCGGAAGGAAGCTCGGACCCGCTAGGCATTCTTCGCGTGGACGGAAGAAACCGCAAACCCGATCTCTCACAGGAACGAAAAGTCTTGTGAGTCTGGTGAATGAACAAAGCGAAGTTCGAATTCGGATGTCCCGGCTACGCGAATTTCTGTCTGCTTTGAGAGGATCGCTTCGATTGGGAAAACGCGAGTACAGCGTCTGTTTCGTGAATGACCGGAAGATGCGGCAATATAATCGGCGCTATCGAGGGAAAGACCGCTCGACCGATGTGCTCGCATTCCCCTGGCAGGATCATGGCAACGGCTTTCCATCCGCGGGAAAATTATCGAAGCAAGCGGGGGTGAGCGGGTATCTGGGGGACATTCTGATTTCCGCCGAGACGGCCCGCATTCAAGCGCGCCGCGAAGGTCATGGTTTGGAAAAGGAGATCTGTTTTCTGATGCTTCACGGGCTGCTTCATCTGATGGGAATGGACCACGAAAAGGATAGCGGCGAAATGGTGCGCAGGGAGCATTCCTTGCGCAGGTTGCTCGGCCTCTGTGGGGATGGAGCAAGGGAAACCGGCGCTCGAAAGAGGAGGGTTCTCCGATGAGCCCGAATCTTCTGTGGATACCGGCGTGGGTCGTCCTGGTTACGGTAATTTCCTTTACGGCATTCCTGCGACTGAATTTGCGCCATCTGAAGCGGGTGGCGGGTCGGAGTATTTTCGATCCCGAAGGCCGACGTAAAAGCGGAATTCGTCTGGACCGCGAGCGGGCCACATTATCCCTTACTGCCTTTCATACCGCCTGGGTCGGACTGTTGGGGCTGATGCTTACGGCATTTCGGTTCTCTGCCGGCCGTAGTCCGGTGGAAGCCGTGCTCGAAGCCTTCCTGGGGCTGGGAGTCACCCTGGCGCTGTTCGACCAATTGATTCCCTGGCTTTGGATGGCTCGTCACAATGATCCGGAGGCTGCCGTGCGCCGATGGGGAGCGGCGATTATCGTCTTTTACTGGCTGGCCTATCCGCTGACTCTCCCGATCTATGTATTTTCCTCTTTGCGTTCCTTGCTGGAGCCCGAAGAAAAGGAACCGAACGCGATCCCCCAACAGGAGGCGATTCAGGACTTCATCGAGGCGGGTCAGGAAGAAGGATTGATCGAAGAGAGCGAAGGCGAAATGATTCAATCGGTCGTGGAGTTCGGCGATAAGAGGGTCCGTGAGGTCATGATTCCTCGACACGAAATCAACACGCTCGAATCGGGAGCATCCTTAAGGGACCTTCGTCGGATGTTCCGCAAGAACAAGCATCGTCGGATCGTGGTTTACGAGGGAGAACTCGATCGAGTTCAGGGAATCGTGAACGTGGGCGACCTGCTGAGAATGACTCCGGAGGAGGAGAGCCAGGCGGAACTCTCATCGTTGATTACTCCGGTCCGGTTCGTACCCGAGACCAAGAAGGTTTCCGAGTTGCTCAAAGAGCTGCAGCAGGAGACGCTTCAGATCGCGCTCGTCATTGATGAATACGGTGCAGTGGCGGGGCTGGTGACGATTGAAGATCTTGTGGAGGAGATCGTCGGGGAGATTCGCGATGAGGTGGAACCGCACGAAGATGACATCGTGAAGGAATCCGAAAACTCTTTTCTCGTTGCCGGCCACGCGGAGGTTTCGCATCTCGCCGACCTGTTCGATGCTGCGGTCGAAGGGCGCGATTACAATACGGTTTCCGGGCTGATCATCTCGAAATTGGGCCGTGTGCCGCCCGTAGGAGAACGAGTCGAAAAAGGCGGCCTCAACTTTGAAGTTCTGGAATCGAATACCCGCACCGTGCTGCGGGTCCGGGTCGTCAGGCCCGGCTCGTCCCTGAAGCCCTCTCCTGATTCTCATGTCCCATAAACCCTCCGTTTTTCGGTCCGGATTTGTAGCCATCATCGGCCGCCCGAACGCCGGGAAAAGCACGTTGCTCAATACGCTGGTCGGCACCAAGGTTGCCATCGTTACCGAAAAACCGCAGACGACACGAAACCGCATCCTGGGCATCGTCCATCGACGAGGCGCGCAGATTGTCCTGATGGATACGCCCGGAATTCATAAACCCCTTTCGAAGCTGAATCGCCGAATGATGACCCATGTCTATGATGCGCTTCAGGACAAGGATTTGGTTCTCTTGATCGTGGATGCCGCCCAAGCGTTCGGCCGGGGCGATCAATTCGTTCTGGACCTTCTCCTGCGCACGCGAGGAAAGAAGATACTTCTTCTCAATAAAGTTGATTTGATTCAAAAAACAAAGCTCCTGCCGCTCATGGGACGCTACTCGAATGCCGTCCCCTTTGAGGAAACTTTTCCCATCTCAGCTCTACACGGGGAAGGGTTGGAGGAAGTGCTCGACGCGGTCGCGGCGACCTTGCCGGAAGGCCCGCAGTACTTTCCTGAAGATATGCATACGGACCAGCCGGAACGCTTCCTGGCGTGTGAAATCATTCGAGAGAAGCTGATTCATTTCACGGAAAATGAGCTGCCTTACGCCACGGCGGTTCTCATGGACAAGTTTGAGGAGTCGAAATCGATCACACGGATTTACGCGACCATCGTCGTGGAAAGGTCGACGCAGAAGGCGATCGTTATCGGGCAGAGGGGTCAGCGGTTAAAGAAAATCGGCACGATGGCTCGCCGCGAGCTTGAGAAGATATTCCCTCCCAAGGTCTACCTGGAGCTTTTCGTAAAGGTCACCCCGCGCTGGCGGGATAACGCCGAGATGGTGAAATCCCTGGACGTTCATGATTCGACTTCCTAGGGGAGAGGCTGTCGTACTCTTCGCCGTCTGATTCACTTTTAAGTTTTAAGGGGACTCCGCCTGGGCGCGTGAGGAAGCCTTGGGTGCTTGTCGGGAAGGGATGCCGAGCGATTTCATTTTTCGATAAAGGTGACTTCGGTCGAGACCCAGGGATTCGGCGGCACGGCTGACATTGCCTTGATGTTCTTCGAGTTTTCTCAGAATGTAGTCTCGTTCGGATGCTTGTCGGACCTGGCGAAGGCTGGTGAATCCCGCGCCGGAAGCGGAGAGGCGCTGGCGGTCATGGAGAAGGTTCGAGGGGAGATGTCGCCGATCAATCCGCTCTCCGGGGACCATGATCACAAGCCGCTCGATCAGGTTCTTTAGCTCCCGCACATTCCCCGGCCAACGGTAGCGCACGAGGACTTCCAGGGCATTTTCGGAGAAATGCTTGGGACGGCGCCCGTAGGTCCGGGCAAACTCGCGGAGGAAGTAATCGGTTAGCATTGGCACGTCCTCCGGGTGCTCCCGAAGGGCGGGCAGGTAAAATGGAATCACGTTGAGGCGGAAAAAGAGGTCTTCTCGGAAATTCCCCTTCTGAATCTCCTCGTCCAGGTTCTTGTTGGTCGCAGCGATGACGCGCATATTAACGCAGAGCGTTTCCGAGGAGCCGACGGGGGAGAAGCGCTGTTCCTCCAGGACGCGGAGCACCCTGGCTTGAGTCTTCAGGCTCATATCGCCCACCTCATCCAGAAACAGCGTTCCGCCGTCGGCCTGCTGAAATTTTCCCTCCTTGTCTTCGGCCGCTCCCGTGAAGGATCCCTTCTTGTGGCCGAACAACTCGCTTTCGATCAACTCCTCAGGGATGGCGGCGCAGTTGACCTCGACGAGGGATTGATCCACCCGCTGGCTCTTTTGATGAAGAGCGTGGGCCACCAATTCCTTTCCCGTCCCGCTCTCACCGTAGACGAGCACTCGGCCGTTGGTCGGCGCCGTGAGGGCAATCTGCTGGCGGAGAGCTTTCATCGGCACACTGTCGCCGATAATTCGGTATTGAGCGCTGAGTTCCTCCTTCAGGCGACGGTTCTGTGTCTGGAGTTGCTGTTGCTCCAGCGCGTGCTGAATGGTGAGGAGAGTCTTTTCGAGAGACAGCGGCTTCTCAAGGAAATCGTAAGCCCCCAGTTTGGTGGCTCGGACTGCGGTTTCAATCTTTCCGTGCCCCGTGATCATAATCACAGCAGGGGGCATTTCCAGTTCGTGGATCCTTTCCAGCACTTCCAGGCCGTCCAGTCCCGGCAGCCATACATCCAGCAACACCACGTCATAGCTGTTTTTCGGCAGCGCCTCCAGACAGGCTTCCCCGGAAGAAACCACATGGACCTCGAAACCCTCGTCCACCAGAATACTCTTCAGGGACCTGCGAATTCCGATTTCGTCATCGACAACCAGGATTGAAGCTTGGGACATTTTGCTCTGTTCCCGCCACCGACGAAGGAGGCAAAGGTGGGCTCTACGGAGGCGCAAATACCGCGTGTCAGCCGGTGACCGTTTCCCGGGATGGGGTCTCCTGCGCGACCTCCGCGAACCCCGTTGCCTCCAGGGGAAGTTCGACAATGAATTTGGCGCCCGTCGGCTTGTTCTCTTCCACTCGAATACTCCCACTGTGTTCCGAGACAATGCGGCTCACAATGGCCAGGCCCAGGCCCGTCCCATGCTGCTTGGTTGAAAAATAGGGGAGGAAAAGCTTCTCCTTTACCGGAGGTGTCACACCGGGCCCGCTATCGGCTACGATGATTTCGATGGTCTCTCGTTCCGCGTCGAGAGCAGTGTGAACCCAGATCTCCTTTACCAAGGAAGATTCCAGGGCCTCGGCGGCATTGTCGACGAGGTTGATCAGGGCGCGTTTGATCTGGTCCGGGTCCACACAGACCGCAGGCAATCGGGGACTGAGGTTCATATGGATACGAATCCCCTTCAGGCGACCGGTAAAAACGCTGAGAGCATTTTCAATAACGGCGTTGAGATCGGAGGGAACGGGCCGGGCCGTGGGAAGTCGGGCAAACTGTGAAAATTCGTCCACCAGGGATTTGAGAGTTCCCACTTCCTGGCTGATCAGGGTTCCGCAATCCGCCAGCGATTCCACGGTTTGCCGGGTGATCTTCCCGCCTCGGGTCCGCTCCAGAAGTCGTCCGATGCGTTCCGCCGAAAGTTGAATCGGCGTGAGTGGATTCTTGATTTCGTGGGCGATGCGCTGGGCCACCTCTCGCCAGGCGGCGCTCTTCTGTACCCGGACCAGCTCCGTCAGGTCTTCCATGACCAGGACGTATCCCAGATTGCCTCGATTGGGGCCGATCGCAGAAACGGTCAATGCCACGTGGACCATTTCGCCCTTTACTTCGAGTTCCATTTGTCGCGTCGCGACTCCCTGGCGGCCGGCTCGCCGCAGCAGAGCCGTAATCTCGCGCGTCTTTTCTCTGCCGAAAAGCGTATTCAGGTCTTTGGCCTGGCGAGCCCTCTCCGGGCCAAGCATTCGTTCGAGGTTGTTGTTGACCTCGCGCACCCGTCCGCCGTGGTCTACTGAAACTACCCCGGCGGGGATGTTGAGCAGGATGGTCTCCAGATACCGCGCTTGTTCTTCAAGCTCCTGGTTGGCCTGACGGAGCTCTGTCGTTGATTTTTCGATGATTTGCCGGTTCTCTCCCAGTTGCGTCGTCATGGCATTGAAGGAGTGGATGAGCTCACCCAACTCATCGTCCGCCTTCGCCTGGACCTGGAAAGCAAGATTGCCGCGGGAAATTTCTCCCGTTGCTTCCGCCAGCGCCTGAATGGGAACCGTTACCTGCTTGGAAAGGAACAGGGCAAACCAGGTGGCGGCAAAAAGAATCAGCAGCGTAAGCAGGGAGAGAACCGAAAGGTATACCCGCCGGAAGAATTTATGTTGCTGGTTCAGATCATCGTAGTTTTGGACCTCTCGGGTGATCTCAAGGCCCGCCTGTTCCACCTCAAGAGGCCAGCTTTGAGATACGACCAGTTTTCCAACCTCCTGGCCGTTCCTGCCCAGGATTCGGGAGGCGGAGAAGAAAATGCGCAATCCCTCGCTTGACCTCCGGACAGCGGTGCCCGCTTCCGCCAGTTCCGCAATCTCCTGCGGGGAAAAGGGAGAAAATAGCTTTCTCACTGAAGGATCGTCCGCCTGAGCTTTTGCAAGAACCTCGCCTCTTGGCGAATAACAGGCCGCGTGGTCCAGGCCGAATTCCACAACAGCGACCCGCATAAGCAACTGGAGATCCGAGGACCGTTTCTCTACCACCGCTTCGATCAATCGCGGCTCTGATGCCAGGCGCTCGGCAGCGCGCCGGGTTTCTCGTTGGGTTACTCGTTGGAGCTCCTCTTGCAGGACCTCGGCATCGCGCCGAACGGCACCGAAAGGAATCAGGAACCATTTATCCAGACTCCGGTTCATCAGCCCGTAGGCGCAAAGGAAAAGCACGATCACGGGAAGCACGGATAGGCCCAGGAACGCCGCCACCATCTTGGTCTTGAATTTGGAGCCGAGCTGTTCCCGTCGCCTTTCGAGGTAGAGTTTCAGGAGATTTCGCGAAAGGAGCAGAGAGAAGATCACAAAGGTCAGAAAGACAAAAGTCGAAAGAGCAAAAAGCAGGATTGTTTGCGCCGGCTCACGAGGGCGAATAAAGGACAGGTTCAGCGAAGCCTGGCTCCAGCCGATGAAAAACAGCACCGGCACCGCAATCAAGAGGAAAACCAGAAATCGTCGCCTCGGTTTCGTGGTGTTGTCCATAGGCTCTAAATCAAATCTTGCACGCTCAACCGGAGTTTGCAACTCTCCCGATGTGGAGCGGGTTTTTTCCAAGCGACTCCACGGAAACTTCACCCTCCGATGATGGGGAAGGGAGATAGGCCTCCAGGGGACAGCGGCTGCAGTCCGGCTCGGCGCGCTTACAGAATCTCTTTCCCGTTTCAACCAGCAGCGCATGGTACTCGTTGAATACCGCCGGGTCCGGTTTCAAGGACCGGTGAAACAACATTTGAATCTCATTGTAGGATGCACTGGGAGAGGCCAACTTGTGACGTTCGAGAATGCGTCTTGTGTAGGCGTCCACTACAAAACTGGGGTGGCGGCCCGCATACAGCAGAATCGTGTCGACTGTTTCGGGGCCGAACCCTTTGATTCGCAGGAGCTGTTCCCGTAACAAGGGCATCGGTTGACGAAACATCTTCTCGAGAGAAGCATCGTATTCTGATTCCAAGAAGGTTAGAAAATTCCGGATCGTCGCGGCTTTCTGCCGGTAAAAGCCCGCCGAGCGGATAGCCTGGGCCAGCTCCGCTCCTTCCACTTGACGAAGAGCGCTCAGTCGCAACCAGCCGTGAGCGCGTAGGGATCGAAGTGCCTTTTCCACATTTCGCCAACTGGTGTTCTGAGTCAGAATCGAGCCGAGAATCACCTCCAGCCGTGTACGCGCAGGCCACCAGTGCTGGGGTCCCAAAGTCGCGTAGAGTTGACGAAAAAACTTTGGTAAGGAGGTCCTTGTTTTTCTGTCGGGTTTTTCCGATAAAATGCCCATTTCATCGAAAAGTACTATGCTGGTACGGCTAAGTCAAGGTGAGGGGTCCTTCTGGCGGGCGCGGCGATCGTTTCACCCACGGTCCGATTTTCCCTGAAGTCGAAAGACTCGGATGCGCTTGATGGATGCAGCTATATAAGGAAGCAGCTATAATCGGAGCGTACCCTGGTCAGGGTGCTCAAGAAGACTCCGGTCCGGGCCGATAAGAGAATGGAATGGCAGTCATAGCGTGACTCGCGTGTGACGGACCGCAGGGTTTCCGCAGCTAGGGATACTTGACAAAATCGCCACCTTCAACGGCTGGACGCACAGGGTATTACCCAGCCAGGTGAATCACCTTGACAAGGTGAGAGAGATTTCTTAGCATTGCCCCTACGATGGGCTAATATGCGCTATGGGCCGAGCGAATGGACATGCGGCTTTCACCATTCCGGAGTAAGGCAAGCCAAACGAAACAGGGAG
>JAPUME010000249.1 GCA_027294185.1 Acidobacteriota bacterium
AGGCCTCTTCGATTTCCGGCTCGTTCGGCGTGGCGGCGGTGATGCCTCGATAGGTGAGAAGCTTGTAGCGGGAATCCAGAGTGATAGGCGCGGGGCGCTCGGAGTTGCCCTTCTTGTTTCCTTTGCCGTGCTTCTTGCACAACTGGTTGACAGCCCGCGCGTCCACCGCTCCGTAACCATAATCAGACACGAGAAGCGCAGTGGCGGACTTCAGGTGCTTCTCTGCCATGCGCCGCAACCGATCCCGAATCGGAGCGGGCAGGTTCGGGTCCGGTTCGCGGTCCACCCGGACGATTTGTTGTCGTTGCGAATGGACGGAGCCGGCCAGAATCCGGGTTTTCGTCGTTGTGACCCGCCGGTTGAGCCGCAATAATGAGGAAATCGGAATCTTCTTCTTGCTGAAGGTGCGAATCAGGGCGTCCCCGGCTTCGTCCCGGCCGACGACACCGACCGGAGTGACTTGCGCGCCGAGATCGGCGAGGTTGTTGACGGCGTTCGCTCCCCCACCGGGCAGCACGACCTTTTCCCGATGTTTCAAGATCAGCACCGGGGCCTCACGTGAGACTCGAGAAATCTCTCCAAAGACGAACTCGTCGGCTACCATGTCGCCCCACACGACGATCTGCTGCCGCCGGAAGGTGGCGATGATTCCGAGCAGATCTTTTTTCTCCTTTGCCGTGAGCTTCATTTTGATCGAATAATCCTGTGCGAGATTATCATGCCCTTTCCATCGTAGATCGTAGTCTGATACCGCCTCTTCATTGCCTATGTCCGTGCCACTTCGGGCGCCGGAATTTCACGATGATTACTCTCTTTGAGCAACGAGCTTACCGCTTCGAAGACCTGATCGACAGCGATGTTTTTCATACAACGAAAGTCGATGGGACAAGTCCGAAGCAGGCAGGGGCTGCACTCCGCCGGGGATTTTACGATCTTGATCTGCTGTCCCAGCGGTCCGGTGGCCCTCTCGTCGGTTGACCCGAAAAGCGCCACCAACGGCACGCCGAGCGCGGCGGCCAGGTGCATGGGACCGGAATCGTTCGAAACGAAAGCGTGGCAGCTTTTGGCGAGCGCCATGAATTCGAGTAACGTCGTCGCACCCGCGAGATTCACCGCCTTCTGGCGCATGCGCCGGCAGATCTCTTTTGCCAGCGGCTCCTCGCCCGGGGAGCCGAAAAACAGGACCTGGCAGCTTGATTCCTCCATCAAGCGGTCCGCCAGTTCCGCGAAACGTTCCGGCAACCATCGCTTGGCTGGCCCGAAGGAGGCTCCGGGATGGATGCCCAGGATCGGCGTTGAGACTGCAACTCCGAGTTGGCGAAGCCGATGTTGGGCAAGCGTAAGGATCCTCTCCGGAACCTCGAGATGCGGCTTCGGGTGGCGGTCGGTTCCCTGGATGATTCCCACCTGCCACAACAGGTGCAGGTAGTAGTAAGCCTGGTGACCGACGACGCTCGGGGAAGGGACGGGCAGCGGAGTTGTAAGAAGAGAGCCTCGGTGCTCGGTGGCATAGCCGATGCGAATGGGTATGTCAGCGCGCCACGCCATCCATGCGGCCTGGAAGGCATTTTGGAAGAGAACTGCCGCGTCGAATTTTTCCCGCCTCAGAGCCCCCACCAGCCGGCGGAACCTCCAGGGACCCCGGTGTCTCTTTTTCGAATCGTAGAGGATGACGTCGCTCACCCAGCTCTGGCTACGGTAGATGTCGGCGACCCAGGGCTTGGCAACCACTACGAGTTCGGCCTTGGGGTAGCGCTGCCGCAGGGCATGAACCGCCGGCAGGGAAATGATCGCGTCTCCCACCCAGTTGGGAGCCCGGACCATCAGCTTGCGCGGGCTGACCAGCAGGTTTTCGATTGTGGTCATTTTCCCTTTCCTTCTTCTACCTTGCCGAGCCGCGAGAAAATTTCCCGGCGGAAGCTGTCTTCCTCGGGTATCTCCAATTCCATGCTGCAATAAAAAAGAGGGAGGCTTCCCGTCCAGGGCTCGGAGATATTCTGCACGTCTTTCTCGGTGGTCAGGAGCCATTCGGCGCCTGACGCCTTTGCCTGATCAAGAAGCCGCTGGACCTCGGAACGATCGTAACGGTGATGATCTGAAAAAGCGAGTTGCCCGGCCAGCGAAAATCCCCACCGTTCCAGGTCCCGGAAAAATGCATCGGGATTCCCCAATCCGCAAAAAGCCAGCACGGGTCGCAGCCGTTCGTCTGCGGAAGGCAAGCGGGGCAACTCTCCGGGCGAGTTTACCGGCGCCAGCCCGCGAAGTCGCGTTCGGGCGGTAAAGGTGGGCCGGCGAATCCCGAACCCTTCGAGCGTTGCGGCAATCCTTTGGTTCGCCTTTGGGTCCCCCCGGGTGATGACGATCAGATCAGCGCGCCGCGCCGCCACGGGCCGTTCGCGAAGTCGTCCGGCGGGGAGCAGTTGCCCGGAGGCGAAAGGCTGTGTCGCATCAATGACCAGCACGTCGATGTCACGGTGCAGGTGCAGATGCTGGAATCCGTCGTCGAGCAGGTGGAGGTCCACTCCAAAGCGCGATTCAGCCAGCCTGCCGGCGCTGTATCGATCGGCCGAGACGACCAGGGGGACCTGCGTCAGGCGTCGCGCCAAGAGCGCCGGTTCATCGCCCACTTCATCCGAGGCAGGTTGTCGTTCCCTGCCGGGCTCGATAACGATACAGGATTCCCTCGACCGCCGTTTGTAGCCTCGCGTCAGGATGGAGGGTTTGCGGCCCGCCTGTTCCAGCATCTTGGCAAGCAGGATCACCAGCGGAGTTTTACCTGCCCCCCCGGCGGTGAGATTGCCGACGCTCACGACCGGGCGGTTCAACCGTTTGGCTTCGAGCCAATGTCCTTTGTAGAGTGCCGTGCGCAGTCCCACCCCCGCGCCATAGACCTGGCTGATGGGCGCCAGCAGAGGAGAATACCAGTTCCGGCTCCCCTCGGCTGCGCTCATGTGGATTGCGCTGCCATCTGACATTCGGGAGTCTCTACCTTTAGAAACTTCTCGATATGTGACAGGTTGCGTGCGGTGGCTCCCCGGTGTTCGTCGAGCAACCTTCGCGCCGCCTCGCCCATCGCTTGGGCTCCCTCCGGGTCACGAAGCAAGGTCAACACCTCGCCGGCCAGGGCTTGCTCATCCGCTACCCGAATTGCGGCTCCAGCTTTGAGGAACAAGTCGGCCATATCGCTAAAATTCTCCATGTGGGGGCCAAAGAGGACCGGTTTCGCCCAGTAAGCAGGCTCCAGGGGGTTATGCCCGCCGGTAGCAACAAGACTTCCTCCGACATAGGCCAGGGTGCAAACCTCGAACAGTGCTCCGAGCTCGCCAATGCTGTCCAACAGCATGGCTTCGAGCCTCGACCCGTCCTCTCTTTTCGACCCATCGAGGACCTCCGTCATCCGCGAGCGTCGCACGAAGATTACCCCCTGTCTTTCGAGCAGGCGTGCTACCGTGTCAAATCGTTCCGGACGACGGGGCGCAAGAATCAGCAGGCCTCGGGCGTGGTCCCGGCGAATCTCCCTCCACGCACGCAATACCTTCTCTTCTTCGCCGGGCATGGTGCTGGCCGCAATCATGACAGGGCTGAAGCCGGCCTCCTTGAGGCGCGCGCCGAGCCTTTGGCTGAAATCGTTCCGCGCGGGGGGAGAAATTTCAAACTTCATGTTTCCCGTGACTACCACCTGGTCGGCGCTTGCTCCCAGAGAGACGAAGCGCGCTCTTTGGGCAGGAGATTGAGCCAGAATACGGTCCACATCCGCCAGCACGCGGCGAAGGAAGAATCTTCCCAGCCGGTAGCGGGGAAAGGAGCGGTCGGAGACTCGCGCGTTCACGACTACGAGTTTCGATCCTTCTGCCTTCACGGTGCGAAAAAAATTCGGCCACAATTCGGTTTCCCCGATGAGGACCAGTTCCGGTTGCAGGTGTCGCATCATGCGGCGCATCGACCAGCGCCAATCGAGCGGCAGGTAGATTTGCCCTGCGATTCCCGGCAACCTCTCCCGCCCCGCCTGCCGTCCGGTCACGGTCGCGTGGGAGAGAAAGATTTTTCTGGCCGGATACCGGCGCTCCAGTTCCTTGACCAGAGGCACCAGGGCCAGCGTCTCGCCCAGCGAGACGGCATGCACCAGAATGGCTCCCGGTGTCCGCTGCCGAAAGCTTTCGGGTAAATGCCCGAATCTTTCCTGAATACCCCGCAGCGCTCCACTCCCGCCGCGACGCAGCAGATAGTAGGGGAGCGCGAGCACGAATCCGACGGTGAATAGGAAACTGTAGATTAGATACATTACGCTGGCTGCGAGGGGTCCCCGGGGTATTCATCCCCGCGCTTCGCCCTCTGCGGAACGATTATAGGCACAAATCATTTGGGGGAACAATGAGACCTGCAAGGAGTGTCCACAGGTTGACAGGGGTTCGGAAAACGGGGAAAATCTTTGGAGCATGCTTTTGGCGCTATCGTCTAGGGGTGAGGACGTGAGATTCTCAATCTCAAAACCCGGGTTCGATTCCCGGTAGCGCTGCCAACCACCAAGTGCTACCTAGTGCTACTGAAAGAACTTATCCAGTCGGCCTGTTTTCCCCGTATCGCCCCGTAGGTCTCAGTAGCGACCAGTAGGGGGCACAATAGGGGGCACAGTCCTTTGTCCTAGATTCGGAAGAATTGTCCGGCACGGGCCGATCACCCGTACAGTCACGACCGACCACAGGCTCTAATTTTTTATTTTTCGTCAAAATTTTTCATACTTCGGTGGATGACGTCCCCCGGGTGTCATCCTAGGTCGGTTAGGGCGCCGGCGATTAGCTGCTCGATGCATCCGTCTGGCAATGTCCCGTGTACACACACGTCTCGCCTGACTCGTCGGAACCAGAGGTCGGGCGTTCGAGTCACCCCAGGCGCGCCACTCTTGTGAAATGATTTCGACACTGTCGTCCCGCCCTTTCCGCAAAGAACGCTGAAAGAGTGGAGCACACACGCCTGCTCTCCTGCGGTAAACTCTTATAAGAAGACGAAAGGTGAGCCTCCCGTCTACATGTGGGCTGTTGTCCGCCTGTCCGATTCTGGAGGGGGAAAGCGCAGTTTGGCCTAAGTGGAGAATGTGATGCCGGGCGCAGGACCGATTATTCTATTCGATAAGTCTGTGTTGCAAAGCCTAAGCATCGACGAGGCCGTGTGGCTTGACACATTCTATTTCCCGTGCATTACGCCGCTCTTTTTTGTTGAGACTCTAGCCGATCTCAAAAAGGAAGTGCAGAAGGGACGAAGCCCGGAGGAGGTAGTTGGAAACCTCGCCGAGAAAACACCGATCGGAGGCGGAATCAATGTCCATCACCAAACGCTGTGTGTGAGTGAGCTCCTCGGACGTGGAGTCGAGTTGCGGCGCGTACCCGTGGTCTCAGGCGGCAAGCCAGTAACTACGGGTGATGGGCGACGCGCGGTCGTATTCGATCCGCCTCCTGAAACGGAAGCGCTCAAACGCTGGGAGGAGCGCGATTTCCTCGAAGTTGAGCACCAGTTCGCCCGGGCATGGCGCGATGCTCTCTCTGAGATCGACTTGGACGCCATCTTCAGACAAGGAAGAGACATCATTAA
>JAPUME010000025.1 GCA_027294185.1 Acidobacteriota bacterium
TGAGGTGCTCAGGCGCGCATGCGGCTTGAACCTTGGAAACCGAGGCTGATTGCCGTATGATTTCTGCTTAATAAACAATTGAACCGAGACTTTCTTAGGAGGGAAGATGAAGCGAGTATTAAATGTTGTTTTGGGATGTGCCATTCTGTTGATCTCGACCGCGCTGCTGCTTGCGCACGGGAACGCCCACGCCACAGAGAAGATTTCTGTAAACGGGGCCGAGGTTTCCGTGGATTACCACCGCCCGTCACTGAACGGGAGGTCGGTTGAACAGTTGCTTGCTCAGTTGGGACCCGGCGGCATCTGGCGGCTGGGAGCCGATCAAGCCACCGGGTTCGTGACGACCGGTGACCTGAGCTTCATGAACGGCGGCCAGGGGAGCGTGTCGGTTCCGAAGGGGGAATACACCCTCTGGGCAAGAAAGGGAGCGGACGGTGGCTGGGAACTCCTCTTCAACAGCAAGACCGGACGGGAGGGCAGGCGCTACGACGCGGCCACTGACGTGGCGGCGGTGCCGCTCCGCCAGGACGAGGCAGGAGAGGCAGCCGAGGTATTGACCATCGGCCTTACTGAATCCGGACAGCGCGGTGAGCTGACCATCCGTTGGGGTGACCTGAGCCTCGCGACGACTTTTAATTCGAACTAGCGGGCAAGTCGAGCTAGCCGGTTTGGTGAAATGGGCGGGCGGTTCGGCTGTTCTGCTCCCTTTTCCGCCTTTGATGTAGGTGTAGTATTATCAGTTAGTTACATTGACTTGGAGTGGTTGGTTCGTCCTTCGCCAGGGTTCCGGCCAGGTGCTGGTCCCGCCGGCTTAGCGAGCCTGAGGGCGAGGTCCAGTTAACTCATATCATATCTATGAGTTAATTCCGCTCCTGCCATAAGTTAAAGAAAATAAAAGGCTCCCTGGTCTTCCCTGGGGAGCTTTTTTCTTCCCCAAAATCTCCTCATCGCCTCGGTAGCCTTTTGCCCTTGCTTGTGGTAGAAACAAAGAGGCCCCTTTTTACACAGGAATCCGGCGGCTCGACGGCAGGCATCCGAACCCCAGAGAATCAACGGCGATGAAAAGACCTCAGCGCACCACTCTCGATAACGGCCTTGTTATTGTCACCGAGAATATGCCCGAAGTGCGATCCATCTCGCTGGGCATCTGGGTGCGGGTCGGCTCACGCCACGAAAAAGAGAAATTCAACGGAATTTCCCATTTCATCGAGCACATGGTTTTCAAAGGCACGCATAAGCGTACCCAGGAGGAGATTGCCCGTTCGGTCGACTCGATCGGTGGACATCTGGACGCCTTCACGGCGAAGGAATTCATCTGCTTCTCGACGAAGGTTCTCGATGAGCATTTGCCCCTGGCCTTTGACGTCCTGGCCGACATGGTGCAAGACCCCCTCTTCGGCAAAGGCGACATTCAACGCGAACGCCAGGTGATTCAGGAAGAGATCAAAATGGTCGAGGACACGCCCGACGACCTGGTACATGAAATCTTCATCAAAAACTTTTGGCCGAACCACAGCCTTGGCCGTCCCATACTCGGCACTCGCCGCTCGGTGGGAAGTTTTGCACAGACCACCCTCTTCAACCATTTCCGCAAGTATTACGCTCCCAACCGCCTGGTGATTTCGGCGGCAGGCCATCTGAAGCACGAGCGCGTCGTAGACCTGGTGGCCCGTTACTTTTCGAAAAAGAAGGCTGCCGCGGTTCCGGCCAACGGCTCGAAGCCGGTTCCCCATCCCGGCATTACCTACCGGAACAAGCGTGGGCTGGAGCAGGTGCAAATCTGCCTGGGCACGCCGGCGTATCCTGTGGTCCACGACAAGCGTTACGTCTGCTACATTCTGAGCACCATTTTAGGCGGCGGCATGAGCTCGCGCCTTTTCCAGAACATTCGCGAGAAGCAGGGGCTGGTCTATGCGGTCTTTTCGTTTCTCAACTCCTACAGCGACTCGGGGAATCTGGCCATCTATGCGGGCGCCGCGCCTGCCAACGCGCGCAAGGTCATTCAGTTGATCACGCGCGAACTGGCCGACTTGAAGGAAAATCCCGTGAGCGAAGAAGAGATCCGCAGGGCGAAGGACCATCTGAAGGGCAGCCTGATGCTGGGGCTTGAGTCCACCGGCAGCCGCATGTCGAACCTCGCCCGCCAGGAGATGTACTTCGGCCGCTTCGCTTCACTCGACGAAATCCTCCGGCACATCGAGCGGGTCACGCGGGAGGATGTGCAGCAGGTCAGCCGCGAACTCTTCCAGGTTGAGAAGATTGCCTTGACCGTACTCGGTCCCTCGAACGGCCACCGGATGACCCGTCGTTCCCTTGAATGTTAATGCCGTTCGCGTGAATGCTGAAGCGACACGCGGCTTCTCCTCCCACCCGCCCGGGAGCGTCATCCGGGGTGGAACCTTTCGTCAAAGGCGTTGTGAACTTTCCCGGCGAGACTTCTCGGCCAAAATCCTTTAATATTTCCCACGTCAGCCTACCCCGGTCAGGAAGGAACCAGCGGTGCGAATCTGCGTGTTAGGCAGCGGCAGTTCAGGGAACGCGACGTTCCTTGCCACCGAGCGGACCCGCCTGCTGATCGACGCCGGTCTGAGCGGGCGCGAAATTCGGCGTCGCCTGGAGCTGGTGGGCGAGCCGGCAGAGAAACTCGACGCCCTGCTCGTCTCGCACGAGCATACCGACCACATCACCAGCGTGCGAAAGCTCGCAAGCGACCACGCACTTCCCGTTTACATTTCCGAGCCCACGCGCGACGCGCTCCCCTGGAAGGCCGAGCTGCGATACGAGCATTTCTCCGCCGGGTCGGGCTTCACCATCGGGGATGTCGAAGTCACCCCATTCACGGTGCCGCACGATGCGGCGGATACCGTGGGGTTTACCTTTCAGATGGAGGGTGTCAAGGTGGGATTGGTCACGGATCTAGGCTACGTGACCGAGCTCGTCAAGCACCACCTGCGCGGGTGCCAGGTTCTGGTGCTCGAATCGAACCACGACCCGGAGCTGCTGAAGATAAGTCCCTACCCCTGGCACGTCAAACAGCGTGTCCTCGGCCGTCACGGTCACCTGTCGAACCTGGCCGCCTCCGAGTTTCTGCGCACCGACTACGACGGCGGGGCGGAGGTCCTGATCCTCGCGCATCTGAGCCAGATGAACAATCTCCCGGAGCTGGCCGAGATGTCGGCCCAGGAAGCGCTCGGGGCGCGGAACGGGTCGGCAGCGCCGAAGTTGATGGTCGCCCGGCAGACCGAGCCCACTCCAGTGATTCGGCTTTGAGGGTAATCGATAAGGGTAATGTTGGCAGCCATCTCACAAGAGGTATGAACCAGTAATGATAGCCCGATACACGCGCCCGCAGATGGGGCGCATCTGGACCGACGAGAATCGCTTCCGCAAATGTCTGGACGTTGAAATCGCCACCGCGGAGGTGGAAGCCGACGCGAAGATGATCCCGCGTTCGGCGGCGCGCGACATCAAGCGCAAGGCCGTGATCGATATCGAGCGCATCCGCGAGATTGAGAAAGAAGTGAAGCACGACGTCGTGGCTTTCACCACTTCGGTTGCCGAGCGCGTCGGCCCCTCGGCCCGCTATCTCCACTACGGACTGACCTCCTACGACGTGGTGGATACCGCGCTGGCGTTGATGGTGCGC
>JAPUME010000250.1 GCA_027294185.1 Acidobacteriota bacterium
CATCACCCCGCTCGGTGAGACAGGCGCGGATCATCAGGATTCCGGTCAGCTCCCCTTGCGCCCCGGCGGCAGGTTGAAGAGAAATCCGGTCCATTCCCGTAATCTCAGCCAGGCACCGCTCGAGCTCGTAGAGAATCTTCATGCATCCCTGCGACACTTCGGCTGGTTGATAGGGGTGATCGGTGGCCATGCCTTCCAGCCCTGCCACAACTTCATTGATGCGCGGGTTGTATTTCATCGTGCAGGAGCCGAGCGGGTAGATGCCGGTATCCACGCCGTAGTTCCACGTCGAGAGGCGCGTAAAGTGGCGGATTACGTCCAACTCGGAGACTTCGGGAAACCCGTGAATCTCCTGGCGCGATTTCGCCTCGCCCAGAACCGCGCGCGGGTCAACCGGAGGAACCTCGGTGGGAGTGAGGGTGACGCCGGACTTGCCGGGCGAGGATCGCTCGAAGATCAAACCCTCGTCCTGGGTCACGTGCGGTCTTAGCGGAGTCGAGCGGCTGGGCTTTCCCGGTGTCATCGGGCCCCCAGGAGACGTGAAGCGGCCCCGGCGCCGGCCAGAGCCTTTTCATAGATGGCGCCCATGCGGTCGATGGCGTCCTTGCTGACGATCTCAGTCGCGCAGACCAGCAGTGCGTTGGGGAGTTCCGGGTAGAAATCACCCAGCGGCACACCGCCCAGGATCTGTTCCTGCCGGAGCTTTTCAAGAACCGGCTGAGGGTTCCCCGGCAGTTCGACAACGAATTCGTTGAAGGTTTTGCCGGAGAAGGGGCGGGTCACGCCGGATACCCGGGTCAGACGATTTAGCGTGTAGTGCGCTTTCGCCAGGTTGTGCTCTGCCAGTTGCCGGAGACCCTGTTTGCCGAGCAGGCAGAGATAAATCGCGGCCGTCAGAGCGCAGAGAGATTGGTTCGTGCAGATATTCGAGGTGGCCTTCTCGCGGCGGATATGCTGCTCGCGGGTGGCGAGAGTGATCACATACCCCCTCCGGTCTTCCGAATCGCGAGTCTGGCCTACCAGCCGGCCCGGCATCTGGCGAACGTATTTCTGCCGCGTGGCCAAAAGCCCGAGGTAAGGCCCTCCGAAGGCGACAGGAACCCCGAAGGATTGTCCTTCTCCACAGACGATGTCGGCCTCCGCGGGCGGCTTGGCGACGGCAAGCGAGAGGGGTTCGGTGACGGTCACAATTAACAGGGCGCCGTGGCGGTGCGCCAATTCAGCAATCGGGCCGTAGTCTTCAAGAATTCCAAAAAAGTTGGGGGACTGGATAACGACCGCTGCCGGTTCCGAGGCGAGGTCACGTTCCAGCCGTTCGAGGTCTGCTTCTCCCGAGGCAGCGAAGGGAACCTCGGTAATCTCTGTATCCAACTGACGAAGGTAGGTGCCCAAAACCTGCCGATATTCGGGATGAACGCTGCGGGCCACCAGCACCCGGCGGCGGCGTGTAATGCGGAGGGCCATCAAAACGGCTTCGGTCATGGCCGTCGAGCCGTCATAAAGCGAAGCGTTCGAGACTTCCATACCGGTCAAAAGACAGATGAGACTTTGAAACTCGAAGATCGCCTGAAGCGTCCCCTGCGCAATTTCGGCCTGGTAAGGCGTATAGGCAGTGAAGAATTCGCCACGGGACAGGAGCGAATCCACCGCCGCCGGCCGGTGGTGCCGGTAGGCGCCCGCGCCCAGAAAAGAGGCATAGTCCTTCCCGCTCTGACGGGCTGCGTCGCGGAAAAACTCGAGAATTTCCACCTCAGAAAGAGGACCGGGGACTTCGAGCGCTCGCTTCAGGCGTATGGAATCGGGAATCTGTGAGAAGAGTTCTTCCACCCTGGACCGGCCGATGGTCTCGAGCATCCGGGCTCGGCCCTGGGGAGAGTTGGGAAGGTACTGCATCTGTTATTTGTTACCTTCCTCTTCTTTGAGGTAGGCTTCGTACTGGTCGGCGGAAAGCAATGGGTCAATTTCGCTGCGGTCTCCCAACTGTATCCGCAAGAGCCAGGCTTCGCCGTGGGGGTCGCTGTTGAGCAGCTCGGGGGAATCCTGCAACTTTCCGTTGGCCGCAAGGATTTTGCCGGAAACCGGCGCATAGACATCCGATACCGCCTTCACCGACTCGACGGTGCCGAAACTCTCTTTGGCCGTTACTACTTCGCCCGCCGCGGGCAATTCGACGTAGACAATGTCGCCCAGCGCGTTCTGAGCGTAATCTGTAATGCCGATGGTTCCGGTGTCCGCGTCGACGCGAATCCATTCGTGTTGTTTCGTGTAATAAAGCTCTTGAGGGTACATAGTGAGTTCGATCTCCCGCCGGAAGAAATCTGGGTGTTTCTTATTTGTGCCGTTTATAGAAAGGCAGGGGAACAATGCGTGCGGTTTCCCGCCGGGCACGGATGCCCACTTCGAGCGATGTTCCTACCTCTGAAACCTCCACCGGGACGTAGGCCAGCGCGATATTCTTTTTCAGGAAGGGGGCCACCGATCCGCTCGTCACAGCCCCCACCCGTTTTTCCCCGACATAGAGAGGATAGCCGTCACGGGCGATGGCGCGGCTCTTCATCTCCAACCCTACCAGCCGCCGCTGCAATCCTTCCTTCTTTTGGCGGAGCAGGGCTTCTTTTCCGATAAACGATTCCTTTTGGAGCTTGCAAATCCACCCTAATCCCGCCTCGAGCAAGCTGATTGTTTCATCCAATTCATGCCCATAGAGAGGATAACCGGCTTCCAGTCGCAGGGTGTTGCGGGCCCCGAGGCCTGCAGGCAGAAGTCCGGCCTCTCGCCCCTGATCGAGCAGTGTGTTCCACAGGCGGACGGAATCGGAGGGTGGAAGATAGACTTCAAATCCGTCTTCGCCGCTATAGCCGGTCCGGGCAAGAAGGCATTCGACCCCTGAGCATCGGGTGAAGACGAAATTATAATACCGCAATGAGGAGAGGTCCACCTCGACCAGCGGAGAAATTATTTCCTTTGCACGGGGTCCCTGCAAGGCCAGTTGGGCATAATCTTCCGAGACGTTACGGACCTCGGCGTTGAGATCATTGTGTCCGGACATCCATTCGAAATCCTTCTCCGTGTTTGCAGCATTGACGCAAAACAGGTACCGGTGTTCCTCCAAACGATGGACCACGCAGTCGTCCACGGCCGATCCCTCCGGGTAGGTCAGGGCGGTATATTGGGCCGCGCCGTCTTTAAGCCGCGCAGCGTCGTTGCTTGTGACTTTTTGAACCAGTTCCAGAGCTTGCGGACCAAGGATCTCGATCTCCCCCATGTGGCTGACATCGAACAGTCCGGCGGCCGTACGGACGGCGAGGTGCTCCTCGGTGATGCTCCCGTAGTCTACCGGCATGGACCAACCTCCGAAATCGATGAGCTTGGCGCCGAGGGATTTGTGGGTGTCAAATAGCGGGGTACGCTTGCTGGTTACTGTGCTTTGGTTCATCAAGCCGGCGACAACCTTTCGGCCTGCTTAGTTGGTACGCTGTTCTTGGAGCGATGGGCAAGCTTACATACTCCCTTTTCGAGTGTCAAGGATGAGCGATTGGCTATCGAGGCCTTGATTTTCACTCTCCATTAAAACAAAATGAGCTGCCGGGGGTTTTTCCGGATGTGGGAAGAGGAGCCGAAATGGCCTATAAGGTTTTTAGCTGTGCGATATGCGATAAGCCGGAAGTGGATTGCAAATGCGACCGCTACTGTACCCTGTGCCAATCACCCTTTGGAGTGCGGCTTTGTGAGGATGGGTTGTTCTATTGTTCGGATTGCCGGGAAGCTTGCGACTACAGTACTCAGGATCAAGTTTAGATTGCTCCACTCTTTCTAAACGTGATCTCTGAGACTCCAGGCAGGGTCATTGAGGCGCCCGGTTGGCTCTTAACGGAACTGAACCTGATCAGGCAGACACCTGCCATTCCTTCCTTAACGAAACACGTTTGCGTTTTTGTCGGTTTTGTACCCGCTGGACTCGTGGAATCCAAACCCTCGATCGAGGCGATGTGCTTTCGGATTTCTATTTCCCGAACCGGTTCGCTCAGGGCATGAGACCGGATCGGCGACCTTCGTAATTTCAGCCCGGGCAGGGAAATGATTTCTCTCGTTATTCCCACCTACAACGAGGCTCAATCCATCGAGGAAACGTTGCGGCGGACCGCCCGGGCGCTGAGCCGGACGAGCGAACCTTTTGAATTGATCGTCGTGGACGATAACAGCCCGGACGGGACGGCCGATTTGGCAGAAGCCCTTGGCGAGCCGTGCTCGGTCCGTGTGGTAAGAAGGTCCGGGAGGGCGGGTTTGGCCACGGCGGTTCTGGCGGGTTGGGCTGTGGCGAAGGGGGACCTGCTCGGGGCCATGGACGCCGACCTCCAACATCCGCCCGAAATCCTCAGCTCTCTCTCGCAATCTTTGCGGGAGCAGGATGCCGAAATTGTTGTTGCCAGCCGCAAGGTACCAGGCGGAGGGATGAGGGATTGGTCGCCTGTCCGTCAGTTCATTTCCTGGGCTTCGACGCGCACGGCACATCTTCTGCTGGGGGACGCTCTGGGCGGCGTAACCGATCCCATGTCCGGCATGTTCATGATCAAGGCCGAAGTGATCCGCGGTAGGGAGCTTCGCCCCCTCGGCTACAAAATACTGCTGGAAGTATTGGCGCGAGGAGACTATTCGCGTGTTGAAGAAGTGGCTTACGTTTTCGAAGCGCGCCACAGCGGGGCTTCCAAGCTGGGCGCGAAACAATCCTGGGAGTTCCTGGCCCATCTGATCCGGCTTTCGTTTGGCTCCCGGAAGGGGCGCGGGCAGTGGGGTTATGCGCTGATGGGACTGGCAGGAGCGGCCCTCAATTTGGGATTACTGTTCCTTCTGGCGGAGGTTCTCCAATGGCCACGCGCTGCTGCGGCGGCAGCGGCGGCGGAGGCGGGGTTGCTTGCGGCATTTACCGGAAAGGTCGCATCGGTGCCACAGGATCGGAAGTCCTCCCCTGCAAGTTGTGGTCGAGGGGGGCTTCTTGCCCTTTCCCGCATCGCCCATTCCCGTATTGGCCGCTACCATCTGTCGCGAGCCGCGGGAATGCTTCTGAACATCGCTGTTTTTTTGCTTTTCAGCGAACGGGGATTCGGTTTTCTCGCGAGCGCCCTGACGGGCATCTTGGTTGGTTTTCTGATGAATTTCATTCTGCGATTCGTTGGAATTCCGGGTCTGGATTGGCGAAGAACCTGAATAGGGTCCGAATGGGGCCTGATTATGAATAACTCGGAAAATACGGGGACTCCTCCCTTGTTACTTGAAGCAAGCTTTCAGAGAAAGGCATTGCTCCTTTTGTCGTTTCTCGCGGTAGGGATCAAGGCCCTGCCGATGATGCGCTTCCCTCTGGGCGGGGATCATGCGGTTTTCCTGACACTGGGGGAATGTGTCCTCGACGGCGGCGTGCTCTACCAGGATTGCTGGGATACGAAGTCTCCCGGAATCTTCTTCCTGTTCGCTTTAATCGTAAAGATCTTCGGTGTCTCGATGTGGGGGATGAGAGTTGCTGATCTCATCTGGTTATTCGGTTCCTCTTACCTGATCTTCAGATTTGCCGAACGCTTTCTGGGCCCGCTCGTGGCCGCCGTTTCGGTGGTGGTGAGCGCCTTCTGGTACGTCGATCAGGGGTACTGGTACACCGCACAGACGGAAAGCTTCCTGATGGTGTTTGTGTTTTTGAGCTTCTTCCTGGCGGCGCGTGAAAAAGGAAATCGAAGGCTCAACCAAATCGCTTCCGGAATGTTTCTGGGCATCGCGTTCTGGTTCAAGTACAACAACCTGGCTTTTATTCCGTTGGCAACGGTAGTGCCTTACCTGGACACGAGACCGGAAGAAGGCGGAGAACCTCGGCCGTACTTCCGGATCAGCTTCCGTCACTGGGTTGATAATGTAATGTCGTTTTCTGTGGGATTCGGAGGCGTAATCCTTGGAGTGCTTGGGTATTTCTGGATTGCCGGCGGGTTGGATGAGCTGCTCAAGGCGGCATTGGAAGTTGTTCCCCGCTACGCTGCCATGGGATATGAGGCGAAGCAGAATTACACGCTGGCCGTCCTGAACGCGTTGAAGGAATTCCTGGGAGCCTGGACGGAAGCTGCTCTGGCCATCGGACTATTATTGAGTTGGCGGATGGGTGAGCTCCGTAGGTTCGGTCCTATTTTCTGGGCGGCACTGATGGGGCTTACCTCCGCCGCCCTTCAGGTGCGATTGCATCCTTATTATCTGATAACGGCTTTTCCGTTTTTTGCCATGGTATGGGGTTACATCAGCGCCAAAGTGATTGGCAGCTTTCGTTCCATCGCGGCGGAATTCGCAACTCGGCGGATGCGTGCGGCACAGGTTCTGATGTGGATTTTGCTCGCCATCCTGGCGGCGTGGCCCCTCTCCAGCGCTCTCATTCCCCTGCGCGAGGAGTATCGTGCCCTGGCTCAATGGAAAAAGGATCCCAATTCCTTTTACCTCTCTTTTCCCGGAGACTTTACGATCAGCCACCTCCCGCTTCAGTTGCGGTTGATCCGTTACCTGCGGGAGAATTCCGACCCTGACGACTCCATCTTTTTCTGGGGATTTCAGCCCCTGGTTTATTTCCTCAGTGAACGACCCTATCCTTCACGTTTTATCAGTACCATGCCTCTGGTGGCGGCCTGGGGTCCCCCGGAATGGCGGGATGAACTTCTCAATGATCTCAAAGCCACTCCTCCCGAGTTTTTCATCGTGGGCCGTGACGATGCGCTGCCCGGTATTCTTTACACGCCACTGACCTCGGAAGAGTCGCTGGTTGCTTTTCCTCCGCTGGCGCGTTTTGTGGCGGAAAATTATGAGCCTGTCAGGGATTTCGGAGCGTTCCTCGTCTATCGTTCCATCGACCGTCATGAGGGTTAGCGCGACTCGGATCAGATAGTCATCCATGAAACAACAGAGTGAGCACAACGCGCAGGCGGCACCCTTTGCCGGCAGCTTTCGTTCCATCGCGGCGGAATTCGCAACTCGGCGGATGCGTGCGGCACAGG
>JAPUME010000251.1 GCA_027294185.1 Acidobacteriota bacterium
CTCTTTCCAGGGTGCCTGCTCGCCGGATCAGCTAAGCCCCGACACGCGAAGATACCAGTCGATGACCGCATTACCTCCGAAGCTCGAAAACAAGGCGGCCACACCCAGGAAAGTGCCGAAGGGCCACTCGTAACCGTGAAACCGTTTCGTGGTGTATTCGAGCGGAACTCCGATCAGGGCGCCGAGCAGCGAGCCGAGAAAAATCGTAAGCAGGGTGAGCGACATACCGAGGAAGCTCCCGACCATGGTCATCAGCATCACGTCACCGAAGCCTAGGTAATCCTTCCGTTTTCCCTTGAGGTAGTAGAAGACCGTTCCCACAAGGTAAAAACTTCCCCCACCCAAAATCATCCCGGCCACCGAGGCCAGAAACGATTCCGCTTCCCATGTCGGCGGGAAGAAGCCCATGCGATGCAGAAGCCAGGTCGAAGCCGCCCCCTCCACCGGCACCAGCCAACTGATGGAGGTGCCGAGGAAGATTCCAAATATCGTGACTGCGTGAGGGATGATCCGTTCCTGAAGATCGGTAAAGATCAGAATCAGCAGCAGCATCCCGAAAACCGAAAACTTGATGAACTCAGCCGTGAAGCCGAATTGCCGGTAGGTCAATAAGATCAGGAGCCCCGTCAGCAATTCGACGAAAGGATAGAGGGGTGAGATCGACTTTTGACAGTTCCGGCAGCGCCCGCGCAATACGAGGTAACTGAGCAGGGGGATATTGTCCCAGGCGGCGACGGGCTTGCCGCAGTGCGGACAGCGCGAGCGAGGCTTGACGATCGACTCACCTTTCGGCAGGCGGTGAATGCACACATTCAGGAAGCTCCCGAAGGCCAATCCGAAGAGAAATACGATGAACGAAATCATCATTCGGTCATTCCATCATTCCATCATTCCATGATCGGAGTTTGGATCATTGGATAATCGCCTAATCCCATAATTCCTCTATTCATTCCTCTGGCCCGCCGACCAGCTCGTGGTAGAGCGATTCGGTTTTCCTGACCATCGCCTCACAGCCGAACAGCGATTCGGCACGCCGTCGTCCCTCGCGGCCCATGACGGCCAACCTTTCCCGGTCTCGCACGGCCACGCCGATGGCGGTGGCAAGTTTTTCGGGAGAGTTCGGCTCGACCAGCCATCCCGTTTGCTCGTGGACCACCGCTTCGGGAAGACCTCCCACGCGGCTCGCCACCACGGGCAGTCCGTGCGCCATGGCGTGCAGCACGGAGGAACCCAGACCCTCCGAAACCGACGGCATAATGAAAAGGTCCAGGGCGGGAAGGAATTCTCCCAGATCTTCCACGCGACGGACCAAGCGGAGATTCGCTCCCCCGCCCCCGCTCTCGTCCAGCAACTCCGCCTCGGAACCGGGAGGGCCCTCCCCGGCAAGAAGAAATCGCACTTGCGGCAAACGCTGTTTCACCAGTCGAGCCGCACGAGCCGCCACCCACTGCCCCTTTTCCGCCGAGAAGTATCCCACGTGTCCCACGGCAAATTCGTTCTCGCCGATTCCCCAACCTTTGCGCAGGGCACGGCGTGATGCATCGTCAGGAACGCGACGGGGAATCTCCACTCCGTCAAAGATCACCCGCACCTTTTGGGGTGAAATGCCGGAACGAACCGCGACCTCGCCGACAGCCTGGGAAACCGCAATCACAGCGTCACTGCCCCGCTCGTATTTCAGCCGTGTCGTCCAGCGTTTTCTGGGCCGGAACAGCACCCGCCGGGTGGCTACGCGCCGCACCGCGATTCCGACCGAGACCATCAGCCCCAGCGAATGGCCGTGCCCGTCGTGGGCGTGAATGATGTCGAATGCGCCCTCTCGCACCTGCTGACGCAGGAGGACGGCGCCGAACAGGTGTGCCGGATCATGACAAGGCAGGAGGAAGGTCCTCAGACCTTGTTTCCGGCAATGCAGCTCAAGAGGGCTTTCCTCAGGTGTGGCAATCGTCTGCCGGTGGCCGCGTGCCTCAAGCGCCGTTGCCAGATAGAGGAGTTGCCGCTGGCCTCCTCGCAGTTCGAGGCCCGTGTCGATATGGAGAATATTCAGCGTCTTGCGCTCGGGCGATTGATCTTTCAAATCTCCATCCCTTTGACCAGGCGTCCAAGCTTTGCATACTTTTCGTAAACGTAGTAGGAGGCCATAAAGGCAATGAGCAATCCCTGGTATCCGTCGAGAATTCCCAACTTGAAGACATAGGTGTCCAGGAAGGTCCAAATCGGCAGGAATGTCCGTCCCGGGATGCTCCACCGTGCCCCTTGTGCGAACATTTCACGAGCTGCCAGGGTGGTGTAGCGGTCCACACGCTGCGCGTGGTCCCCAAAAGAGTCGCAGGTATAGTGAAGCAATTCCCCGGGCAGAATATCCACTCGCCCCTCGGCCACCACACTCTCATGAACCTTGAAATCACCCCAGCGAGCACGACGCCGGTCGTAGAGGCGGAGCTTCCAGTCCGGGTACCAGCCGGAATGGCGAATCCAGCGACCCAGGTATTGGGCGCGCCTGGCAAATTGGTAACCGACGGCCTGCGGCTCCGATTTCTTCCACGCGGAGATGCTCCTCTGAAGTTCGGGGGTCAACTCTTCATCGGCGTCCAGACTCAGAATCCAATCATGCCGGGCCCGGGAGGCCGCGAAATTCTTCTGAGCCGCGTAGCCTTCCCAGGCGTGATCCAAGACTCGCGCG
>JAPUME010000252.1 GCA_027294185.1 Acidobacteriota bacterium
ACGTGGTGGCCGAAACGGAGCAGATGCTCGGTCGCCTGATCAGAGAAAACATCGAACTGACAATAAATGTCGCGCCCAACCTGGGACGTGTGAGAGCCGACCGGGTGCAAATCGAACAGGTCGTAATGAACCTGGCCATCAACGCCCGTGATGCCATGCCCGAGGGCGGCAAACTGACCGTAGAGACCTCGAACATCCGATTGAGTGAGTCCTACCGGGATCGGCATGGAATGGTCGAGGCGGGTTCTTACGTGATGCTCGCCGTAAGCGATAACGGCGAGGGGATGGATGAGCGGACGAAAGCCCGTGTCTTCGACCCGTTCTTTACGACAAAGGAGAAAGGACGGGGCACGGGATTGGGGCTCTCCACCGTCTACGGAATCGTGAAGCAGAGCGGTGGATACATCTGGGTTTACAGCGAACCCGGTCAGGGCACCACATTTAAGATTTATCTGCCTCGGGTCCCCGAAGAGGTGGAATCTGTGCCCGTGGAA
Source organism: Acidobacteriota bacterium (assembly GCA_027294185.1). GTDB lineage: Bacteria > Acidobacteriota > Terriglobia > UBA7540 > JAPUME01 > JAPUME01. Next base: position 495 of record JAPUME010000252.1, read on the forward strand.
AGGCAAGCCGGCGGGGAGGCGCTGAGGGGTTCCGAGACAATCCTGTTAGTCGATGATGATGAGGCCATCCGGAGGTTGTCTCGTGATTTTCTCGAGAGGGAAGGTTACAGGGTCATTGAAGCGCGAAACGGCCAGGAAGCCCTGTGGGGAAGTGAACACCATGCCGGCGTTATCCATTTGATGATGACCGACGTGGTCATGCCGGGGATGAGCGGCCAGGAACTGGCAGAAAAACTCGGCTCCAGCCGACCGGAACTGAAGGTGCTTTATATGTCGGGCTATACTGACTCGGCCATCGTCCATCATGGAGTGCTGGACGATGGGAAGGCTTTTCTGCAGAAGCCCTTTGCACTTCAGGTCCTGGCGGAAAAACTGCGCGCTGTGTTGGACGGCCGGAAATCCTGATACCAGGGTCGCGAGGACCGGCTTCGAGTGAAAAGGTATCCCTCAGGACGGGCGATTGGGGCCCAGGGAAGAAGCCCTGCCCATTCGGGATTTCGTGCCGCGCGGCCGGACCCTTACGGGTACCATTGCAGATTCCGGATTTGCCGAATCCATCGTGAGCTCGGTTGAACGCTGGAGGTTCGCCGCAAGCTTTCCTGAGGAGTGGCGCCGATCGTTTTCTTCCAGGCTGAGGAATAGCTTGATGTAGTTCTTTATCTTGTTGGTGATCAGGAAATTGTATTTCACATGATCGTGGCCACGTTCTCCCAACCGGCGGGCCGCTTCGGGATGGGAAAGAAGGTAGGAGATTTGGGCGGCCGTTTCCTCGACGGAATGAACCAGCAAGCCCGTGGATTGATGAATGACCTGCAAAGGAATCCCTCCGACGTCGCTTGCCACGACGGGCTTTTTCTTCCATAACGCCTCGGCGATAGTAAGACCAAAGCCTTCCTTCAATGACTTTTGAACGATGAGGGTTGACCCGCGCTGAATCGCGTTGATCTCCAGGTGTGAGGAGGGAGAAAGATTTAGGATGTGGATATCTTTGTCCCCGGCTGCCGCCTCTTCGACCTCCCGCAACACGGATTCCGCTTCCGGATCGTCCGTGGCGCTGCCGCCGGCCAGAACAAGCTGGCAATGGGGCGCGGACTTTTTGACCTGTTGGAAGGCTCGGACCACACCGACGGGGTCCTTCAAGCGGTCGAATCGCGAGACCTGGGTGATGATAGGCCGCTCCGGGTCAATGTTGAACCTTTCAAGAATTTGCCGCACCTGCTGCGGCGCCAATTCCCGATTCTTTTCGGCCAGCGGGTCGATGGTCGGACAGAACAGGTGCTGGGGAATCTCGAGCTTGCGCAGAAAACTGGGCGATGAAAACAGGGCTGCGTCATATCGACGCACGAACTGCTCGAGGAACGACCAGACTTCCGGGTGTGGGTCGGAAACATCGATATGACACCGCCAAATCCAATGGTTGCCTTTCCCATTCCGCGAAAGCACCATTCCCACGGGTTGAGGGTCATGGATAACCACGAAGTCTTCGTGGAACTCACGGCCCTTGCGGTTCTGCTCCGTCGCCTCCATAAATACATCGAAGTGTTCCCGCCGGGGTGAGTATTCGGATCCGTGCAGAGCGTTGTGGAAACTCTTGGTAACCTTGAAAAAATCCTCGCCGCCGGTAATGACATCCCACCGCGCTTGAAGTTCCAGATCCCCGAGTAAGGGTATCAGACTGTCCAGGATCTCGGCGACACCACCTCCAATAGCTGTGGAGTTGACCATGCGGACGCTCTTGCCGGCCAGGGGCGCGGTCAGGGACCGCAGCTCATCGATCTCAGTCCGCCCGACGACAGAAGCGTAGTCCTCAAGACTCACTTTGGCTGAAGGGCTTGGGGTTCTCTTATTTTGAAGGCTGATGTCTTTTTCCCGCTGGTTCATTTTAGGTGCACGCTCCCGTGCAAGATAGAATATCGGCCTAACTGAACCCGTGCATTACCCTCCCTGGAAAAAGCACAGATTCAGGGGACCGAAATTAAGAAAGATCGCCTTTTTCAGCCCTGAGCGCCAATCCCTGACAGGGCAGCTTCGAGTGAAAACTTATGCAGGTTTCGGGTACCTTAATGAGAAAACCTGTCTGAGGCCTGCCCTGGCTCCCTTCTCCTAAACTCTCCTGCGCATTCGTTAGGGCCAATATCCCCAAAATACTCAAATACTTACGTCGCCCTATCTTTCCGTCGAACGTGATCTCAAAAGAAGTATCATGCAATTTAGATGCCATTGAGGCTTCAGTCGGCCACACGAAGGGCACAGAATTTCTTTCCGTGTACGCACCCTTTCCCTTTTCTGGGAGCCGAAGTTATTGGCCCCCAGGGCTCCGCGAAATGACACCACTGATGTGCCGTTCAGTTGCGCCCAACCCGGCGTGGGCGGAGCTGGCGGACGTGAGAAAACGTTAATGCAACCCTCGGGGAGGTAAAAGACTCTGCGGGATCGACCCTGAGGGACGAACTTTGACCCCGGTCCTTGAACCCGTGAATTACCTGGTATCCTCTTATGATTGTGGCCGATCCGTGTCCCGACGGCCTCTGCGGTTGTCCTGTTCGGCTTCAAACCGCGCGAACTATACGGAAGTGTGGAGCCTCAGGCAAGTCTTTTTTCAAGATATCGAGCCGGGCCACTCCCTCTCAGCGACGAACTGAGCAAAAGGGGGAGGGCTCGCACAGGCAACGAAATTTCTTGAAGTTTCGCGAAAAAAGAGTGCTAAACTTGAGATGCAGTTTGTTGTAATTCCGTCGAGTTTCGCATCAGCTCTTAAGAGCGTCCCCCAAGGTTGCTCTCTGCTTGTGACCCGAGGCATTAC
>JAPUME010000253.1 GCA_027294185.1 Acidobacteriota bacterium
CCCCGTCGCGCCTTTCCACGACACCCGGTAGCCGACGTTATAGCCGAGGATCATGTCGGGCGCGTTTTCGCGATAAGGGCCGCGGTAAATCTCCGCCGAATCAAAAACCTTGTTGATGCCGATCTTGCCGCGCTCTTCATCTTTCAGGCCGTCGAGCTTCGCGATGATTTCACGCTTGAGCTCGCGCGCCTGCTCTCCCGGCTCCACAATTCCCTCCGACTCGCGGCCCCGAATGTTCAAATACATTCCTCCCAGCCCCATGGCATAGGCGCGAGTCCGCGACCAATCCACGTCGCGCAGCCAGGTGCGGCTGACCTTAACGTTGGCCCCGTCCTTCAACGCGAGGTATCCGTTCTTCCAGAGCCAGGAGTTCAGATTCACGCCGCGCCGAAAGCTCTTGAAGCCGTGGTCTGAGATCACGAACAAAACATCGTCGGCGCCGAGTTTCGCCATGACGCGGCCCACCAAGTGGTCCATGCGGCGGTACATTTCTTCAATCGCGCCTTCGTGGCCTCGGCCCTTGTCCCGATGGTTGGCCGGGTGGTCGGGCTCGAGGAAGCGCCAGAACATGTGCTGCAGGCGGTCGGTGATGTCGAAGACGCAAACCAGGCTCCCCTCGCGGAGCCGCTTCAACGCCTCAAAGAACATCTTCTCGCGTTCCTCGTGAATGTCGTAGGCCTGCTTCAGGAAGGCCGCCTCGTCAATCGCTCCCTCGCTCAAACCCCAGGTATCCTCGGCCAGCCCCAGCGTGGCGTAGGGGCCGATCAGCTTGGCAAGGTAAGTTGCGTAGTATCCCGGGTGGGAGATCGGCATGGCCGGGCTTTCCGGGTCGATGCTGATCGGCGTAACGTAGAGATGGAACGGCTTACCGTTTCCATCCGGGATGTGGGGGATATAGAAGCGCGCCAGACCGCGAACCTTTACCGGCAACCCGGTCTTGAAACTCAAGCGAATCCAGTCGCTATACTCCCGCGGGCGCAGAGTGAATTTTTTCCCACCTGCTTTCACATGAACCGTTCCCTTCCCGTTGTCCCATCGAACGGTAAGGGGAATGCGCAATTCCGGATTGTCCGCGATCAGGGAGTTGGGCGGCCCAACCAGATGGGTTGAAACCTGTCTGTTTCGGACCTCTACCCGAACCCGCACGCCGCCCTCTTCGATGGCCTCGCCGCCTTCCTGGCTCGTGTAAAGCGTGAAGGTCCCCTGCGTTCCGCGCAGGTCGGGCACACACATCGCGCTGAGCTGCGCCCCGTAGAAGCGTTCGGGCGGAAAAGTGATCGGAACGCGAAGCACCGTGCTCCACAGCCCGTATTCGCCCAGGATGGTCCAGAAGGGTTTGCTCTTCCGCATCAGGCGAATATCTGGTTTGGAAAGCGGGATGCGGAACTTCCCCAGTTTCAGGATTCGCCGGGGACCGCCGATATGCGCCGAAGAAAGGACCGGAAGGTAGCTCCGAGGGTCGCGGTCGAGGAAATCGAAGATGTTGTGCCTTCCAGGCTGGCAACCGGTGCTGAACGAGGACCAGGCGACGGGCGAGATCGCCGGGAAGCTCGTCTTGAGATGCGAATAGCAGCCTTCATTTGAAAGCTTTTGCAGATTGGGCAAAAGGCCCCGCTTCAGGTAATCCTCGGCCAGCGTCGGCTCCATGCCGTCCAGACCCACAACGATGACCCTTTTCACTCCGGTGGGCATTCTTCGGCGGCGGCGGACCTTGCGAATCAGATACCGGATGGGCCAGGTCAGGATGGACAAAAAGGCCGCCCAGATGGTGACGAATAAGACCAGAAAGGAAGTCAGAAAGGCGAACCCGGCGCCGGGTCCGACGTAGGCTTCGGCCGCGACCGGCACCGATAGTAGCGCCGCAACAACCCATCGCCACCCGGGGCCAATCGATAACAGACTGCGGGAATGAGAAAACAGGGTGTTCACACGTATTTTGTCGGAATAGCTCAAAGCGAATATTGTAGCAAAGTTTCGCCTTCTTGCTCGCCCAACGCGATCTTCATGGCTTCCATTTCCAATTACTGTACTCTTCGCGCAATTTGGCTTTCCAAAATTTCCCCGTCGAAGTTCGAAGGATTTCGTCACGAAACAGAAAGGCATCGGGAACCTGCCAGTGGGCGAACTGTTGCTCCAGATATTCGCGAAGCTCCTCGGGACTCGGTCGAGGATTTCCGTTGGACACCAGCAGGGCCAGAGGTCTCTCCTGCCATTCCGGGTGAGGAACAGCGATCACCGCGGCCTCCTGAATCGCCGGATGGGAGGTGAGGGCGTTTTCCAAGTCCAGAGAGCTGATCCATTCACCTCCGGAGTTGATCAGGTCCTTGGTGCGGTCAACGATCTTGATATACCCTTCGGGATCGATGGTAACCACGTCGCCGGTTGCGAACCAGCCGTCGGCGGTCCATCGGTCCTGCTTCTCGGGCAGATTGTAGTAGGCCGCAGCCACCCAGGGTCCTCTCGCCTGCAGTTCCCCCATCGTTTTGCCGTCCCAGGGAACCTCACCCGATTCCCCCATGGCCCGGAAATCCAGGAACGGGCCGGGAAGACCCTGTTTGGCGCGCAAAGCGTAGGTTTCGTCATCCGTCAGTTCGCGCATAGTACTCTTGGGTTGGCTCAGTGTGCACATGGGAGGAATTTCCGTCATGCCCCAGCCGTGGACGACGCGCACTCCGTGCCTCTCGAAGCCCCGAATCATGGACTCGGGAGCCGCCGAGCCCGCCACGGCGAGCCGGAATCCGGGAGCAAGCTTCCAACGCCCCGGATTGCTCTCCAGCGCCTCGAGCATGCGAATCCAGACCGTAGGGACACCGTTTGAAAACGTGACCTGCTCCTTCTCAAACAGCTCCAACAGGGTCTCCGGGTCCAGATGAGCGCCGAAAAAGATCTGCTTCGCGCCGACCATGGTCGCCGCATAGGGAACTCCCCAGGCAGCCGCGTGAAACAGGGGGACGACGGGGAGAATCACGTCATGGTGTGAAATCGCCAGCGAATCCACCAGGCTCAGCGCGAATGCTCCCAGGACCAGCGCGCGGTGGGAATAGAGCACGCCCTTCGGCCTGCCCGTCGTACCCGAGGTGTAGCAGAGCGCCGCAGGCTCGTCCTCTTTCAGTTCAGGGTAGCTGAATTCATCACCCCCGCTCCCCAGAAAACTCTCGTAGTCTTCCTCCGCTCCGGGCGGCTTTGGGCCGGAAAGGGATACTACGACCACCCTCTCCAGGCTGACAGATTCGCGGAACTTTTCGAAAAGCGGCAAAAGCGCGTCGTCCACGATGAGAAAACGGTCCTGGGCGTGGTTGACGATATAGGCCAGGTCCCTCGGATGGAGCCTGAGATTGAGCGTGTGCAAGACCCCACTCGCCACCGGAATGCCGAAATAAGCTTCCAGGTGAGCGTAGTGATTCCCCATCAGAGTCGCTACACGGTCGCCGCGCTTGAGTCCGGCATTTTGCAGGGCTGCGGCCAGCGCTCTGGCCCGTCGGTAAAAATCGGCGTAGCAATAACGGTGCAGGGAACCCTTGTCGAGCCGTGAGACAATTTCCACCTTGCCGAAGAGCCTTCCGGCCCGCTCCAGGATGGGAATCAGCGTAAGGGGGTAATCCATCATCATCGGCGATTTTCCCTTTGATCCATTCCTTAAACCTATCCGATTCCTCTTCCATTTCTTAGGGGGGCGCACAACCGTCGTAGAGAGCCTTGTTGAACTCCTCACGAATTTTATAGACCACTCCCGGACCCCTAAGATAGTAGACCCTCCAAAAGTGCTTCTCATCCTGTCCCATTGACTCGATCTCAAAGACGGCCCGAATGTTTTTGATTTCCAATATCTGCCCCAGTCCGTATTTTCCGTCCAGAATGAGCCGCTTGACATCGGGAAGGGTCACGGTGATGTCGGTTTTCGCGCGGCACACCTCGACCCCTTTTGACGGAGAGTAGAGGCTGATATTGCGGGAAATGTGCGTGTCGTCATTCTCGGTCTGGGAAACTACTCTGATCTCGACGGGACTGCCAAAGTATGCGGAGAGCGCCGTCTGAAGCGTTCCCGCTGTCGAGAGCAGGACACGCTCGAGTGGGCTGAAATCCTTGATCATCTGCATCACTTTGTCAAAGTGGACAATTTCCATTTCCGTTCCCTTTCAAAGCTCCCACAATCCCGACACATGCCCCCAAACCATACCGCACTCCTCCTATCGGCCCTCCTACCCGACCCTTTGCGCTCATTCGCAGAGTAGGCGCTGTATTGACTATACGTCACAGCGGAATTATGAGTCCAGCCGGAGAGTCAAGTAAACACGAGGTAATAGGCAATTACAAAAACTTGCCAAACCGACTCTTGAAACGATATAGGTTATAGTTCCCTCTCTGAGATGGTGCTTCGCAGGGAAATCCATTCCGACGGGAAACAACTTCACGGGAGACAGCATCATGGCAGGCCCGAAGCGAGCATTGGTGACCGGAGGCGCCGGGTGTGTCGGTTCGAACCTCGTGGTGGAGCTGCTTCGCCGCGGTTGGCAGGTTCGCGCGCTCGATGACTTTTCAGCAGGAAAGCACGAGCACCTGAAGGGGATTCCTTCGGATCGGTTCGAGCTTCGGGAAGGCGACATTCGGAATCTTCAGGTATGCGAGCAGGCCTGTCGGAACATGGAATACGTTTTCCACCAGGCCGCGATTCGCTCCGTATCCCGTTCGATGGATGACCCTCAGGCGACCAACGAGGTCAACGTTCGTGGCACGCTCAACATGCTGCAGGCTGCCCAGAAAGCCGGCGTGCGACGCTTTGTTTATGCCTCTTCCTCCTCGGTTTATGGGGACGCGACTCAGTTGCCCCAGGAAGAAACTCAGCGCCCCCAGCCTGTTTCTCCCTATGCCGTTTCGAAGCTCGCCGGAGAGAATTACTGCCTGTCCTTCGCGAAGACGACGAAGCTTGAAACCGTCAGCCTACGCTATTTCAATGTCTACGGCCCTAACCAGGACCCCGAATCCAAGTATTCCCTGCTCATCCCGGCGTTCCTTGCCCAGGCAGGACGCGGTGAACCCTTCGAAGTCCACGGGGACGGATTGCAGGCTCGGGACTTTAGCTTTGTGGGCGACGTCGTAGCGGCCAATCTACTGGCCGCGCAGACCCCCAACGTTTCAGGGGAAATTTTCAACGTAGCTGGGGGAAAGAGCATCAGCGTTCTCGATGTGGCCCAGGCCATCGTCAACATCATCGGCAAAGACCCCGGAAAACGTCACACGGACCGCCGCCCGGGAGACGTTCGTACAACCTGGGCCAGTATCGAGCGGGCCAAGAAACTCCTCGGCTTCCAGCCTTCCGTTGATTTTGAGGAAGGGTTGCGCCGGTCCGTGGACTACTTCCGCAGCACCGGCTGGCTGGGTTAAACGCAGGACATCCGCGCGCCATCCCTTTCCCTGGCAAATAGGAACGCCCCTGAGACCGCTGGGTAAGTGGAAACCTGCGGCAAGCCCTTCAGCAGCACCTTACTTTTTCCTTTCCCTCAGTGACTTTTCGCGTGGCGTTGCGGGTGTCCACGACGAGACGGGAGCCCGCAACAATCCTCGCGTAATCATAATCGTCGTGGTCGGTAACGACGACAACG
>JAPUME010000254.1 GCA_027294185.1 Acidobacteriota bacterium
GTCATAGAATTTGAAGCTCAGGTCGTCGAAAAAGATTTCATCTTCAAACAGCCGGATATCGGAACGGGCGGAGCTGGCGCGGAAAGGACCGAGAATAAGGCCATCGGTTTTGAAGCGGCCGTGGGAAATCAGTTTCTTCTCAGCGGCGTACACAACTTTCCCAAACCCAAGGGCGGCAAGGAGGTTCTCCCAGCCAGGCCGTATTTCTGAAGCGCGGGCCGGGTCGAGCGCCGAGAGGTCCACATCCTCGAAATCGGCATCCAGACCGGAAGCTCCGAAAAACGTCTCCACCTTCCCGCTCTCCAGGCTCGACACCTGAAGATTCCCGTCGCTGATCTCTACGGTTGAGATCGTCCCGAGAGTAATTTGGGACTCCGAATCGTCGGCAATTTTTTTCGGAGCCGTTCGTCGCTGCGTGGGAATCTCGAAATTCCAACGCCCGCGACGGTTCGATACCAGCCGAATGTCGGGGCGGACGATCCGAACCGAATGGACTTGCACCTCCCTGCGCAAAAGAGCACGCAGGTCCAATTCCGCACGCACCATCACTGCTGTGAGAAGATGGCCTTTGGGAAACCCCCTCGGATTTGAAATCTTGATTCCTTCCACCTCAAAGGAGAGCACCGGAAACACGGTCAGACCGAGGCGCTCGATCTCTACCGGTTTTCCCAAGGCTGTTTCGAGGCGAGCCGCGACGCGGTCCCGGTAGCGATTGACGTCGAGAAAAATGGGAATCGCGATCGCCGCCGCTGCGACCAGGAACACGACGATACCGAGTATCACCCAAAGTTTCTTTCTGCTCTTCATGGCTGGGGCCCTCCCCCTAATCTTAATCTACGGCAAGCATGATCTGCCGGCCTTCCTGGATTGTCCCTCCGCGTCTCAACCAAAGGAGCAACCCGGGGCCGCCTGTGCTTCCAATTATATCTCCGAATTCGAGTCACGGAACAATTTGACGATTCCCGATCCGACCCGGCTGCCCGCTCAACTCATCCGGCTAAGGCCCCCCCTTTTGCATTACAAACCCCAGATGAGTCCGGCCGAAGCGGAAGAGCCGCGCAGCGCCGAGTGAGGCCCGGTTCAACAACTCACGAAGTTCATTGGCGGTGTAGGCGGATCGGAGGGACGCCTCGTAGAGTTCTCGCATGAGGCCCGTATAGTGGCGGCCATGCCAGGCTGCGTGAAAAGAAAAGGCAACCTTCGAGGGGCGGCGGAGATCTCGCACCACGACCCAGCCTCCGGGCCGGGCGACACGCGCCATCTCCCGGAACACTCCCACGGGGTCCGCCAGGTGATGAAGAAGGGAATTGGAAAGGACAAGATCGAAGGCGGCATCAGGAAAGCAGAGGCGATTGGCGTCACCCAGGAGAAAGCGGACACGGCCGGCGGAATTCTGCTCCCGCGCCGCATTACTGGCGGCTTGAATCATGGCCTCGGACCGGTCCACTCCAATCACTCTGAGATTCGGGTTTCGGCGGGCGATCTTGAGCGGAATGCCTCCCGGTCCGGTTCCTATATCCAGAGCCAGGCCGGAGTCTACCCCGAACCCGAGGATTTGCTCGACGAAGGTATCATCCAGCGTATCAAGATAGTTCTGAGCGGCGGCTGAGGCATAGGCGGACACTTCCGCAGCCTCGCTCATCACTTCCGCTTCCGGGATGCGGGGCAACGTCCACCAGGCCATGCGATTTTCCGTGAGGAGAACCTGAGAGCGCCCTCGGCGGTATCTTCAGGCGGTCAGGGTGATTGGAAATCGAGGGAAGAAAAGGTGAGCCGCAACCGCCTACCCGTCCTCATCACGGAACTCGTCGTCATAGCCCATCTCGGTAGCGCGCTCCAGAATTTCCCGTTCTTCCCAACATTCTTTGCAGAAAAAAATGTCTTCAATGTGCGGGTCGGGAACCAGGTTCGAATGCGTACCGCACTTCATACAGGATTTTGTCGAATCTTCCGCCATCTTGCTTGCTGAGAGATCATTCCGGCGGCTGCCGGGAAATCGAAGGGAATCAGGCCTTGCCTCTGTTTCGCGGCGGCGGTTTCTGCTCCCGCTTCCGGTCGGGGACAAACTTCATCTCCCAGAACCTCTCTTCCCCGACGAATTCAATGCCCACCTCAAACTCTCCCTTCCTTTTACTCGTTTTGACCCAGACGACCCGGGCTTCAGCCGAACGGTTCTTGTTGCGCCAGGTAATCTCCAGCGTATCCCCCACCGACAGCGCTGATTCGGAACGAATCAGGGCGCCGTGTTGGCTAACAACCTCTGTCTCCGCCGAAAGGAAAGAAACGTTACCACCATCCCCTTTGGCCGCAACGATCAGCGGGAGGCGGACCAATGCGCGCGAACTGCGCCGATAATAGTCTTTCTTCTTAGATCTTCCCTGGGATTTTGGCATCTGTAAGAAAAATCGGCCTTTGTAACGCTATCCTTTAGGCCTCTCCCCAGGATGTGGCAGATGTGGCATCGGAATCCCACCTGATTCCTGTTTCTTGACACCAGCGGGGCATCATACCACAGGGCCGTACCAGGGGCACCTCGGAGCCCTCAATACCGAAGCTGGAAACCGCAGCGCCAATGCCGGCAGAGGGAGCGCTGGAAGGAATTTTGGATCTCACTAAATCCTCTAACTTACCCATTATCAAAGGGTAGATATTTTTTGCAACTTTTCAAGTGGTCCGACATCTATTAAGAGCAGAACAACACAAACCGACTTGACCACTACTGAACCTTCCTATAAGGGAAGGACGACTGGCAGGCCGGGAGAACTCGGAAGCAACCCGCCTTAAACCGCCCCGAGTTCTCCCGGCATTTTTTAATAGTAATAAATTATGAATGAATATATAGATTTTACTTGCTTATATTATTATATATATAAATAGTATTTGGAGCTTGCGCATAGCTGTTGTTATATAGCGAAGGCACACGCAACCACACCTATGCGCTTGGAAATATTAAAGGAACTGGAACAAGACGACCCCAAGCTCGAAATCCCCTGGGCGAGCCCGGAAGACCCCAACCTTCGTTATCAGGACCTGAAAGGCCACCTCGAACTTATCCCTGAGCTGGAAGAAGTCCTTGAGTTTCCTGCCCTGGGACCTTTTCTTCAAACCTTGAATGCGGGCGATTCGGTTTTCCGAACCGCCAAGTGCGGCGTCTGGTCAACCCAGGAGTTGAGCGAAGAAGAACGAGCCGAGCTGGGTGAGGCTCACAAACTCGGAGTTTATGTGGACCTGGTCTTCGAGGTTGAAGAATTCAATTTCGCCGTCGAGCACTACCTGCGGCTGGGCGAAAAGCTGGAAGGCATACTGGCAAGCGCCGAGGGTTCCGCCCAGGCAGAGTTCACCATCCGCCGCTGCATTTTTCACGACAAGAATTCCTGGGGTTACTATGCAACCTTGTTTCTCCACGCCTACGGAAAAACCTCAGCCGGCGCGGCCGGGGAAGGGACCCGGGCCCTGGAAGCCCTGGGCCGTGGATTGAGTTCCGTCTCCAGAATTCTGCAAGCCCGGGCAGCCGGGACGAACTCATAGGGGATCGAGCCGTTTAGGGGAAAACACTTCGCCGGGTCCCCTCCCGGGACACCTTGCACACGAGATGTGGGACGCATACTATGGACACTATGACGCCGAATCCGAAGCGAATCGCGTTGAAAGAGTGGGCCGTTGTGGGTAAGGCTCTGGGGCAAGGGCGACAGGTAATCCTGCTTCGAAAAGGGGGGATTGAAGAAGAGGAGGGGGAATTCCGCCTGCGGCATGGGGAATTCTTCCTTTTTCCCACTTTCGAGCACCAAAACCGAGATTACATGCGGCCCGAATTTGTCCCCTACTTTCAGGCTTCCGTGGCTGAGCAACCCGTGAATGGCGAGGAGATCGTTTTTTCATGCCTGGCCACAGTTAAAGGAATCGAGGTGGTCTCGGACCTCGACAAGCTTCGCCGCCTCTCCGCCTACCACATCTGGAACGACACCTACGTCGAGATGCGCTATCGCTACAAGCCGGAAACGCCTCTCTACCTGCTGCTGGTCCGCGCCTACCGCATGCAGCCGGTGCGCATCGAGGCCCGACCCGCCTACCGGGGCTGCAAGTCCTGGGTGGAGCTGGACTCCGAGGTGGAAGCGCGAGGCATCGAGGAAGTCCTGAGCGATGAAGAGTTCGACCGGAAATGCCTGGAAATTCGGGCCCTGTTAGCTTAAACAGGTGGATTCAATAGGGGCCGATTGCCGCACTGGTTTTTCGATCATGAGCGGAAACGAGAACAGCACGGGAATCGTCCTGTTTGCCCATGGCAGCAGCCTTGAGGAGGCGAACCGCTCCGTCGAGGCCCTAGCCGGGGAGGTTCGAACCACCGGCCCCTACAGCCACGTAAGCGCCGCATTCCTGGAGCTTGCCCGGCCCAACCTCTCGGATGCGCTTGACCAGGCCCTCAAGGCCGGGTTGAAACACGTCATCATCATCCCCTACTTTCTCACCCTGGGGGTCCACCTGCAACAGGACCTCCCCCGCCTGGTTGCCGAGGAACGCCGCCGCCATCCAAACCTTGAAATCACCGTCGCCAAATCGCTCCAAGGCCACCCCCTGATGGCTTCCATCATCCTCGAGCGGGTGCGCACGGCGATCCCATGACGCCGCACCTCCTCTCCCAAGAGAATCATCAATAGCATCTCAGCTAGATTCGACGCCTAACCCAAAGAAAACTAAAGGGGACGTTCACCTTTGCCGATTTGAGCTATGGGGATGAATAGTCCCCGGGGGGAAAAGAACCGGGCCATGCTCGCTTCCAGGGGGAGAACTCAGAGACCACGAGGCCGCCTCAATGAAGCGGATGGGCCTGCTGATACTCTTTCTTTTTCCGTCCCTGCTTTGTGCT
>JAPUME010000255.1 GCA_027294185.1 Acidobacteriota bacterium
GTAGAAACAGGGGCGAGCACGGTGAACATTGAACGAGCCTAATCGCGGCAAACGCGACCTTGCCCCCCTCGGCGCCTTTGACGTGTGGCTCCCTCAGGGTGATGGTGGGGGTGTAGTACTTTTCCCCTTCGTATAGCCTACCCCCGGCCCGTGTTGACTTGCCCTCTAGGGCGACCTAGCATAGGCCCATCAAATCAGGGGCCTCACCATGATCGGCAAGACTATTTCACGCTATCGCATCCTGGGGGAATTGGGTGGCGGTGGTATGGGTGTCGTCTATAGGGCCGAGGACACCCGCCTGGGCCGTCAGGTAGCCCTGAAGTTCCTTCCCGAACAACATTCCCAGGACCGCCAGGCGTTGAAGCGTTTCCAGCGCGAAGCCCGCGCCGCGTCTGCTCTTAATCACCCCAACATCTGCACCATCCACGACATTGGTGAGCACCAAGGTCAGCCTTTCATCGTGATGCAGTTTCTGGAGGGGCAGACGCTCAAGCACCGGATTTTGGGCAAGCCCATTGAGACTGAAGAGTTGCTGGAACTGGGGATTCAGATCAGCGGCGGGCTGGAGGCCGCGCGAGGATTGGAGTAATTGAATCGAGTCAGGAATCGTGTCAAGAGCGAAAACCATCTGCGAACTGCTGGAAAGCGGCGATGATACTGCGATTGCCCTTGCCGCACCCGATCGCGAGCCATTGACTTATGCCGTGTTGCGGCAACACGTCGCAGGCACGGTCGGCGTGCTCCACGAGATGGGTATCGGGCGAAACGATCCGGTGGCCATCGTGCTGCCGAACGGCCCCGAAATGGCATCAGCCTTTGCTGCGGTTGCCGCCTGTGCCGCCACGGCTCCTCTCAATCCCGCCTATCGAGAAGAAGAGTTTGAATTCTACCTTTCAGACCTGAACGCCAAGATTCTTATCGTCCAAGAAGGAAGTGGTACGCCGGCCCGGGCCGTGGCCAAGAAACTAGGGATCGGCATCGCCGAGTTGAGCGTCCCTGCCGGGTCGGCTGCCGGATTATTCAAGCTCCAAGGAGAATCCATGGGACAGGAGTCCAGCCGGGGTGCGGATGCAGAAGCCGCCGACATTGCCCTCGTGCTTCACACCTCAGGCACCACCTCCCGTCCCAAAATCGTTCCTCTGACCCACGAAAACATTTGTGCCTCCGCAGCGAATGTGAGTAAAAGCCTGGCTCTCACCGCCGCCGACCGTTGCCTCAATGTTATGCCGTTGTTCCACATCCATGGCTTGATCGCAGCGGTGTTGGCCTCGCTCGGAGCAGGAGCGTCCGTATTCTGCACGCCCGGCTTCAACGGACTGAAGTTCTTCGGCTGGATGAAAGAAGCAAATCCTTCCTGGTACACCGCGGTTCCAACCATGCATCAGGCTATCGTTGAACGCGGCAGGCGAAACCGAGAGGTTGCAAAGGCGGCCCGGTTGCGCCTGATCCGCTCGTCGTCCGCCTCGTTGCCACCCCGGCTCATGGGAGCGCTGGAGGAATTGTTCGATGCCCCCATGATCGAAGCCTATGGCATGACCGAGGCGGCGCACCAGATGGCAAGCAACCCGCTGCCTCCGAGGGAGCGAAAGCCGGGCTCGGTGGGCCTCGCAGCAGGGCCCGAGGTTTCGATCATGGATGAGAAAGGCCGATTGCTGCCCTCGAGAAGCGTCGGGGAAGTCGTGATCCGTGGAGCAAACGTCACTCCCGGGTATCAAGACAATCCCGAAGTGAACGCCTCGGCGTTCACCAACGGATGGTTCCGAACCGGGGATCAGGGGATGATGGATGAGAGCGGATACCTTCGCCTCACCGGCCGTTTGAAAGAGATCATCAACCGGGGCGGGGAAAAGATTTCGCCTCGAGAGGTTGATGAGGTGCTCCTCGAACATCCGGCCGTTGTCCAGGCCGTGACCTTCGCCGTGCCCCATGACAAACTGGGAGAGGAGGTTGCGGTGGCGATTGTCCTCAGAAAAGGTGCGACACCTACGGAACGGGAGGTCCGAGAATTCGCCGGGAAGCGGCTTGCTGATTTCAAAGTGCCACGCCGCGTGGTATTCCTCGACGAAATTCCCAATGGACCTACCGGAAAACTGCAGCGCATCGGGTTGGCCGGGAAACTGGGACTGGGATGAAGGGTAGGACATGAAAGTTTGCATTTACGGAGCCGGAGCGATCGGGGGTCTCCTCGGTGCCGAGTTGGCCCTGAGCGGAGTCGATGTCACTCTGATTGCCCGTGGTCCGCATCTCGAAGCCATTCGCAAATCCGGCCTAACTCTGTTGACCGGCAGCGAGAAGAAGGTGGTAAAGGCGAATTGCACCGACGACCCTGCCAGCGTAGGCCCACAGGATTTCGTATTGCTCGCGCTGAAGACCCATTCGGTTTCCGCAGTCGTGGCGAAAATGGCTCCCCTCCTCGGGCCGGATACGGCTGTCGTCACTCTCCAGAATGGAATTCCCTGGTGGTATTTCCATAATCTTCCCGGGCCGTGGGAAGGTCACCGCCTGAAAAGCGTCGATCCGGGGGGACGCATTTGGGATACCCTCGGGCCGGAGCGGGTCATCGGCTCCGTCGTATATCCGTCCGGCGAAATCATCGAGCCGGGAGTGATTCGGCACGTCGGCGGACATCGGCTGATTGTGGGAGAACCGGACGGATCAAAGTCCGAGCGCATCGTCGCGCTGAGTGAGATATTGAGGGGGGCTGGCTTCAAAACTCCGGTGAGCAGCAAGATTCGTGATGACATTTGGCTCAAGCTGTTGGGAAATGTCTCTTTCAATCCCGTGAGTGTTCTTACACACGCAACTTTGGAACAGATCGCCTGCGATGAAGCTGTCCGGGAGGTGATCCGCCAAATGATGACGGAGGCAAAAGAGGTCGCGAGAGCACTCGACGTGAAGATTCGCGTGGGAATCGACACACGCATAGGCTGGGCCGAAAACGTGGGTCCCCACAAAACGTCGATGCTTCAAGACCTTGAAAGGGGCCGGCCGATGGAACTCGACGCGCTCGTCGCTGCTGTTCAAGAGATGGGGCGACTTGTGAAAGTACCCACACCGACCCTCGACGTGGTCCTGGCGCTCGTCGTGCTACGGGCAAGCCTCGCGGGACGACCGAACCAGACTCCGATGCGA
>JAPUME010000256.1 GCA_027294185.1 Acidobacteriota bacterium
TATCCACGTTTTTCAACCAATACTTTAATGTTCTTCTCAAGCAATTCTCGCCGCTCATTCGTTTCGATCAAAACGCCGTGTTTTGCCAGGGTGCTGGAGTACTGGCGGAAACTCTTGAGCCGAATCGGCCTTCTTCCCCGCCGGCGGTGTCCAAAAGTGGCATCCGAGGCCTTTACATCGCCAAAGGCAAGCTTGATTACGCGAGCCTGCCGCCCCTCACCAAGCAATGCAAGTAGCCAACGAACGGGCCGAATGAATCGGGGGCCCGATTTTTTCAGCCAATACATGGTCGCCGGAAAGCTCAGCCTGGAGATCACATCTTCCAGTAGAGCGGGAAGCACTTCATTCGCGGACTTCCCCAATCGCACCCGCCGGGCCATCACATATTCCCCACCGCCCTTGGATACCCGTTCAAGTGAATCCAGACCCACACCGCATTTGCGAGCGAATCCCGCGGCGGCAGGCGTTGGTTGACCGTTGGCATCATAGGCAACTCGTGCCGGAGGCCCCTGCATCTCCTCCAACTGATCCGGCTGGCTCCCCAGGAGGGAGGGAACGTAAACCGCAAGCCGGCGAGGAGTCGCGAAGGCGCGCACATCAAGCTTACCCGAGCCCGCCAAACCCGCGTCCTGAATCCCCTTGCGGACCAGGTTCCCCAGCTCAATCCTTGCCCCTTCGAGCATGCGAGCGGGAATTTCCTCGCACCCAATCTCAAAGAGGAGCGGGACTTGCCTCTTCTGTTTCATAGGCTTACGCTTGTTCAAGCCAGTTATTCTGCTCCATGAACTTTGGTGCCACCCCGCAAGACAGCCGCCGAACCCGGCCGATCAGGGAGACGCGCTCGGTGACACTGATGGCTCCCCTGGCGTCGAGTATGTTGAACAGATGAGAGCACTTAAGGCACAGGTCAAACGCCTTCCGTACCGGATAACGGACACGGTCCTCCTCCGTTTTTAGCTGCTCAAAACCCTTCAAAAGCCGCGTGGCCTCAGCCTCATGCAGTTCAAACAGCTTGAACAGAACCGGCACATCGGCCATCTCAAAATCGTATACGGAGAACTGCAACTCCTCATCCCGGCGCAGGTCACCATAACTCACTCCATCGCTCCAACGGATGTCATAGACACTTGAAACGTCCTGGAGGAAGGCGCAAATGCGCTCCAACCCATAGGTCAACTCCGCCGAAATGGGCTCCAGGTCGATCCCTCCACACTGTTGAAAATAGGTGAATTGCGTGATTTCCAGCCCATCCAGCATCACCTGCCACCCTACGCCCCAGGCTCCCAGGGTGGGAGATTCCCAATTGTCCTCCTCGAAACGAATATCGTGATCCTGGAGATTGATGCCCAAAACTTCGAGGCTCTTGAGGTAGGAGTCCTGAACATCCCGGGGAGGA
Organism: Acidobacteriota bacterium; assembly: GCA_027294185.1. GTDB lineage: Bacteria > Acidobacteriota > Terriglobia > UBA7540 > JAPUME01 > JAPUME01. Next base: position 1,397 of record JAPUME010000256.1, read on the forward strand.
GGCTTCAAGATCACCTGATATTGCAGATGTTTCAGCAGCCGGTTAGGATTCTCCCCGTAGCGGCCGTCCGCGGGGCGACGCGAGGGCTGCACGTAGGCCACCCGGTAGGGGTTCGGTCCCAGGGCTCGTAGGAAGGTTTCAGGGCACATGGTCCCGGCACCCACCTCCACGTCATAAGCAGGCGTCAGGACGCAGCCGTGCTTACCCCAAAACTCACTTAACCGCAGGATTACATCCTGCAAGTTCAGGCCAGGGTTTTTGGCCCCAGCCCCGGCTTTCCGTCTGGGAGTCCGAACCGTCGCTCGCTTTTTCTTCCCTTTTACAGGCATTGGGCCTCATCCAGGAGTTGCTTGGTCACCAACTTGCGCTCGATGTGTCTCTCGATCTGCTCGTCCAGGAACTGCCGCAAACTTCTCGATGTTTCCATTTCTGGGCTCGATTGGCGCCATCGCTCTAAGGTTTGCCCCTGGGTGCTCCTGCAGAGCTCTCTCGAAGCAGCGGCCAATTGACGCCCCTGCCCTTCCCGGCAGCTCGTACAGCACAATCCTTCCCAGGAATTTCCATAGTAGGAAGCGCCTACGCCCAGTTTCTGTCCGCAACGGCTGCATTGATCGAGATCACTCAGCACGCCTCCCAGCCGCAGCATCCAGGCCGAAAAATAGCAAAGGATCGCATCCAAATGATCCGGCTGTTTCAAACCTCGAAGGACGTGCACGATCAAACGGAAGACACGGTCATTCGACTCCCGCTCGGGCATGAATTGATCACACACTTCCGCCACATACTGCGCCGCTACCTGACCCGAATACTCCCTCTGAATATCCATGAACGATTCGACCACCTCTGTAGAGTTCAACCGAACCAGATCACGGTTCTCCCGCTCATAGAACCAAACCCGTAGATAAGTCAGCGGCTCGAGCGATCCACCGAAACGACTCATCCGCCTCCGCGCACCGCCTGCAACGCCGCGAAGCCGACCAAACTCCCTGGTAAATAGTGATACGATCTTGTCCGCCTCACCCAGCCTGTAGGAACGCAGAACAATCGCTTCTGTCTCATGTAGCGGCATTAGCCATGGACAAGTCGACGCGTCGACAATAACCTCGATTCCCTATCATAATCCGACTCTGCCCAAAACGCCAAATTTCACATAGTAATCAGACGACTTCCGTAACCCTACCCCTAGCCGACCCAACCCAAATGCCTCCCGAACTGAATAAATTATGTTAACTCCGAGCTGATACCTAAGAATTATCGGACAGTCCCCGCTGGTTCCCATTGCGCGTCTCTCCATTTTTCGGTAGAGTGATTGTTTTGCAAGTTGGACGTTAAGGAGAGAGGAATGGCCGAGAAAGTGTCGAGCGTGGATGTGGTGGGACTTGGTGAAAATGTTATGGACACCCTGCTGCTTGTCGACCGCTACCCTGCCCGCGGCACCAAGACCCACCTTTTGACCTCTTCTCGCCAACCCGGTGGGCAGGTTGCATCGGCTCTGGTCGCATGCCGCCACCTCGGATTAAAGGCACGGTACCTCGGAAAATTCGGCGATGACGCCGACGCCAAACAGCAAATCAGAAGCCTGAAATTGGAGAGCATCGATTTCGAGTTTTGCCCTACGGTTTCAAACTGCCAGGGTCGGACCTCAGTCATCATCGTGGACCGAGCAACCGGGGAACGGACAATCTACTGGAACCGCGACGCTCGTTTGGCGGTTAAACCGGAAGAACTGAACCAGGAGGTCATCTGTAGCGGCAGGGTGCTCTTCGTTGACGGGCAGGACGTCGAGGCCTCAACCCAGGCCGCGAAGTGGGCGCGGGAGGCGGGACTGCACGTTGTTGCCGACCTCGACACCCTTCAGCCGGGTATTGAAAACCTGCTCCCGCACCTGACCCATCTGATTGCATCCAAAGAGTTTCCTCGCAAGGTGACCGGCGCATACAAGATGCAGACCTGTCTTTCACAGCTCCACAAGAACTTCGGAATTCCCACCGTAGGAGTGACTCTCGGTCCTGACGGGGCCCTGTTGCTCGATAAAGGTGAGTTCTACTACTCCCCCGGTTATCGCGTGGCGGCTGTTGACACTACGGGCGCGGGCGACGTCTTTCACGGGGCCTTTGTTTATGGGCTGCTTCAGGGGTGGGCCTGGGAAAAGACCCTGGACTTCTGCAATGCTTTCGCGGCCCTGAACTGCACCGCGATCGGCGCGCGCGGGTCCATTCGAACCCAGGTGGAAGCCGAGGTTCTGATGGAACGTGGTTCGCGAAATGTAAACGAAGAATACCGAGCCCCGGCGAGCGTTCCCGAGAGTTCCGGCGCCACGACTCAATAGACAGCTTACCGTTTAGCCGAAACCCGTCCCCACTCCTCAATCCTCAGGCCCCGCGTGGAGAAAGCCCAGGGCACACACCAACGCCTGCCCTTCCCCGCCTGGGTGGTTGCAGGCCTTCCGTGGCGGCGACGACGGGCCTTGGCAGGCAGTTGCCAATGCGGTGTAGAATAACCCCGGCATGATTCCCATACCCTTGAAGGACAACCTCCGTCGAGAGACCTGGCCCGTCATCACGCTGGTTCTGGTTGGGTTGAACCTGGCTGTTTTCTTGTTCGAACTCTCGCTTGGCAATCGACTGGAGCAGCTCATCCAGGTATTCAGCGTCGTGCCGGCTCGATACACGGGAGCGGAAGGATGGTCGGCGCAGGGCATCGTGGGACTGATCGTTTCTCTGTTTGCATCCATGTTCCTGCATGCGGGTTGGGGGCACCTGCTGAGCAACATGCTCTTCCTGTGGGTTTTCGGCAGAAGTGTTGAGGATAGATTCGGACATCGGAAATTTATTGGTCTCTACCTCATCTGCGGCGTCGGAGCCGCCTTTACACACATCTACATCAATCCCCTCTCCGAGGTCCCCACCGTGGGAGCCAGCGGAGCCATTGCCGGTGTGCTGGGGGCCTATCTCCTCAGCTATCCCGCGGCCAGGATTACCACTCTGGTTCCGCTGTTTTTCCTCTTCTGGTCGATTGAAGTTCCGGCGTTCCTGATCTTAGGCTACTGGTTCCTGATTCAGTTTGTGGCCGGCTGGCAGGCTTTTATGATCGCTCCGAGCGCAGTCGGAGGAGTGGCATGGTGGGCTCACATCGGAGGGTTCATTACAGGATTCCTTCTCGCCATAGGGTTGCGCCCCCGCAGGAAAAAACCCGCTCCCGCGTGGCTCTGGTAGCCCGTAGGGGCCTACCTCACTCCCTTTCAACAAGATAGACCCCGCCGAAAATCAACACTGCGGCCAACACCCAGCCTCGGGTAATCGGCTCCTGGAGCAACCAGATTCCGAATCCGGCGGCAAGAAGGGGTTGAAGATACCCAAAAGCGGCCACTCGAGCGGCCGTCAGGTAGTCCAGGGCCTTGTAGAAAAGCAGATAGGGGATCGTGGCGCCAAGAATCAGGACGTAGGCTGCAGCCAGCCAGCCGGAAGTGGAAACAGCGCCCCAGTCGAATCCTGGGAGCGTTGCGGCCATGACCGGAGCGAGCAACAGAGACCCCATCGGATAGGAGACCACATTCAATGTCAGAGCGTCATAGCGGACGGCCGCTCGCTTGGCCAGAATCGTATAGATGGAAAACACTACCGCCCCCGCCAGCAAAATCAGGTCCCCGACCCGATAGCTACTCTCCAGCGGGGCCCTGGTGAACGTCAGCACGCTCACGCCCCCGAAGGCAACCAGCACTCCCAGAATTTTTGGGGCGGTCAGGGCCTCCATATGTGTCCAGCGCGAAATCACCAGCACAAAAATGGGAACCATGGAGAACGTCAGGGCGGCATGCGTGACCGAGCTGTACCAGAGTCCGGTCATAAAAAAGCCCTGGTTCAGCACCAAACCGGTAATGGCGAGTCCCGCGAAGGTCTTCCAATCGCCCCGGGCGCGCTCGAAACGCCGTCTGAGGGAAAACGGCGAAATCAGGAGGAACAGAATCGTCGCGCCCACCATACGCAATGGGATCAGAATTTGCGGTGGGAAATCATCCATGACAATCTTCGTTGCAACAATGTTCCCTGACCAACTGAGCGTCGCAATGCTCATCAGCAGGTAGGCGGAAAACGCCGTCAAACCCTTGCTCGTGCGAGGGTTTGCGGCTTCCAGCTCTCCGGATTTGGCATCCAAGGGAATCGACATCAGTTCACTTGTCAGGAAATCCGCGTTACTTGCGGATCGACTGCAGATCAAGAATGAAAAGGAGTTCCGCCTTCAGGCAAAGGATTCCTGCCTTAGGGTCAAACTTTCAATGCGGTCGGTGTCGACCGAGTAACCGAGGCCCGCGCCGGTGGGGACCGAAATCGTCCCCTGCGGGCTTACGGTGACTTCGGGTTCGATAATGTCCTGCTTCCAATAGCGGCGGCTCGCCGAGACGTCCCCGGGCAGTACGAAATTCGGAAGCGTTGAGAGGGCGATATTGTGAACCCGTCCGATGCCGCTCTCAAGCATCCCCCCGCACCAGACCGGCACGCCCTTTTCCCGGCAAAGATCGTGTATCTTCAATGCCTCGGTGTAGCCGCCCACCCGCCCCAGCTTGATGTTGATAATCTTGCCCGACCCTGCTTCCAGCGCCTTGCGGACCTTTTCAACACTGGTGATGGGCTCATCCAGACAAATCGGGGTGGCAATCTCCCTTTGCAGACGCGCGTGGTCCAACAGGTCATCCCAGGCCAGGGGCTGCTCGAGCATCATGAGATGGAAATGGTCGAGCATTTTGATCCGAGGCAGGTCCGCCAGCGAGTAGGCCGCATTGGCGTCCGCCATCAGCCGGATGCGCGGAAAGCGGTTCCTGATGGCCCCCAGGACCTCGATGTCCCATCCGGGCTTGATTTTGACTTTAATGCGCTGATAGCCGGCTGCCAGTTCCCGTTCAACTTTCTCCAGCAACAGTTCGACGGAATCGTCAATTCCAATCGAGACCCCGCAGGGAATCTCCTTCAGTTCACCCCCGAGGAGCTTCGCCAGAGGCACGCCTGCCTGCTGTGCCTCGATGTCCCACAGAGCGCCCTCCAGGGCTGCCTTGGCCATATTGTGGCCACGAACCCGCTTAAACAGCGGCGCCGCATCCGAAGCTTTCTGCAGGGTCTTCCCCAGGACTCGAGGGATCAGAAAATCTCGCAGGATGTGCCACGCCGTATCGGTCGATTCGTAGCTGTAAAACGGCCCCTCGCCGGCCGTGCACTCTCCCCATCCGTGCACCCCCTCGGCCGTGACTTCCGCCAGCACAATCCTCCGCTCGGTGGTCCGCCCGAAACTGGTCTCAAAGAAGTGGACCAGTGGCAGCCGAATCTCTCGGATTTGGACCCGTTCGATCTTCATGGTTGGTAACGGTCCAGCAGGTAGGTTGCGCTGTCGGTCCCCAATTGAATCCCTGTAACGACAAGACCGCGACTCAGGTGGCGCAGAAATTCCCGTCGGACCCGCTGTTGGACACCACGGGCACGGCGGGGATGTTCGTTCGCCATCCTCCAGACGTCCAGCGGCAGCGTGACCTGAGCCTTGCCCGCGTGTACTGCCCTTCTATGGCTCCCTCCGGCCAGGACCTTCTTGACCCGCCCCGAACGCAGGTACCACACCGCCTCCAGACGGTCGGTCGCAAGGCCCGCCTGGGTGTTGGGGGAAAGCTCCCCGTGGTGATTGGGAATGTACTGGCGGGCAACCGCTCCCAGCCTTTCAAGATTGAAGAAGGCATTTTTGACCCAAAGAGGGTCAAAGGTCCATTGGATGCGCTCGACGCCCGCCTTCAGAGCCAAACGCCGCTGTTCCAACTTGATCGCCCTTCCCAGGCCCTGATCCCGGTGCCGGGCGAGAACCCCCAGCGCCAGGGAGTAAAAATAGCGCCCTTCCCGATCCCAGGCGGGCAGCCAGTTGAGGAATCCCACCATCCGGTCCTTCGGGTCGAAGGCTCCCAGGACCGCGCCCCCGATCTTGTTCATCACAACGAGGCTGCGCTCAGGGTACGTCTCGTGATCAGTAAGTCCAAAGACGCGCTTCTGCAGTCTCACGAAAGCCTCAAGTTCCCGGTGAGTCCGGCAGAGTCGTAACGTGCAGGCTATCTTTTTTCCTGGGCTTTTACCCGGTCCCATATGCGGTCGAGCTCCTCCAGGGAACACTCCTGAAGTTTCTTGCCCCGACGCGCCACCTCAGCCTCCAGTAACTGGAAACGGCGCTTGAACTTGCGATTGGCGGCCCGCAGGGCGCTTTCAGGGTCAAAGTGCAGGAAACGGGCCAGATTCGCCGCGGCAAACAGGAGATCTCCTACCTCTTCCTCGGTTCTACGGCGTTCCGGGCCGGGTTCAGGGGGAGAGGTTTCAGGCCTCATACTCTCACCCTCGGAGCCGTTTCGAGGAATCTGTCGTCGAACCTCTTCCAGCTCCTCCGCCACCTTGTCGAGCAGATCCTCAACTCTCCGCCATTCAAAGCCTGCCTCCGAGGCCCTTGTGCCCATTTCGTAGGCTTCGAGCGTCGAGGGAAGGCTGGGACTGATTCCTTCGAGTATTGACCCAGGGAAAGGTGCGTTACTCTTTCCCCCTTCCCTCTGTTTTTTCTCGCTCTCCTTGACCGAGAGCCAGCTTTTAAGCGCCTGCTCGGAATTCTCTGCCCGCACATCACCGAACACGTGCGGGTGACGCCGGACGAGTTTTCGGTGGACGTCTTCGATTACATTCCTGATGTCGAACCGGCCCTCTTCGGAAGCCAATTGCGAATAGAACACGACCTGAAAAAGGAGGTCGCCCAACTCTTCGCGAAGCTCCGCAAAATCGCGAGCATTGACTGCATCCACAACCTCGTAGGCTTCCTCGAGCAGCAACGCCTTCACCGAGTCGTAATCCTGCTCACGGTCCCACGGACAACCGTCGGGACCGCGCAACCGCGCCGCCAATTCCACCAGCCTGGCCAGCTTTTCATCCGGCATGGAATACCCTTGAGCCCACCCACTGGCAAGATTCCAGGAGGGTCCTTACATCGGTCTGGCTCGGAAGACGGTTACTTCCTGCAGAGGGAAACAGCATCCGCCCCATTGGCAGAGGGACAAGGTTCGATGTTCAATTTTGAGTTGTCAACGCTCAACACTCAACGGTCAACGGTCAATCGTCAATGGTCAACGGCCAACACTCAACACTCGTAATCTTAAACTCTATCAGTCGCGCGGAAACTTTGACAACAACATTTTCTTCCCCCGAATGTGCCGTTTGCGGCCCAAGGATGACGGGTTTACCTGCAGAAGGAGCGCGCGCTCATTGCCGCACTTGCGAAAAGGTGGTAGACTAATTCTCCTAAGTTCCCCTAAGGGAATCACTTACTACCACCTGCAGTATCCTGAATTTTCCCTTTTGGCGGGGAACCTTTGACCAAGATTGGATAGAGGAAGCCACGTCATGTCAGAACAAAACGGTGATTCATCCGATTTCAAGGTATTGGACCGTCGCAGTTTTCATTCCGACGGAAGTCGCCGGGAGGAAGAGAGTCCTACTCCTGAGGCGAAGCCTCCCTCTGAACCCGCTGTCCCAGAGCCTTCCCCTGAGATATCCTCGACCGAGATTCCCCCGGAGAATACTCCCACGGGTCCTGCAAATTTTGAGGGGTTGGTGTATTCGCTCAGTACCACGGCGCTGTTTCAACTGGGCGTCATGGAAGGCCCGGGCGGAGAAAACATTCCCGCCGACCTTCCCAATGCCCGCCGGACCATCGACATACTGAATGTTCTGAAAGAGAAGACTCAGGGCAATCTGACTTCGAAGGAATCGAAGCTCCTCACCGATGTCCTCTATGAGCTGCAGATGACCTACGTTACGGCAGAAGGCGGTCAGGCCCAGTGAAAAGCTCTAGGGGGAAGCGACCCGAAAGCGGGCTTTCTGATTACCCAAAGCTAGGGAAGACACACACTCCGTGACTTTGACGTTTCTCGGGACAGGCACTTCAACCGGGGTCCCCATGATCGGATGCGATTGCCACGTATGCCGGTCGGCTGACTCCCGGGACAACCGCACCCGCCCCTCCGTCCTTCTCCGCTACGACAAGCGCGTAGTCTTAATCGATACCACACCCGACTTCCGCGCTCAGGCGCTGCGGGAAGGCATCGACCGCCTCGATGCCGTCCTGTTTACCCATGCCCATGTAGATCATATCCTGGGGTTGGATGATGTCCGGGTGTTCAATTTTCGCCAGCAGGCTCCCATTCCCATCTACGCCAATCAGGCCACGCTTGAGGCGATTCAGCGTACTTTCAAATACATCTTTGACGGGTCGCGCTATCACGGCGCAATTCCACAACTGGTCCCGCACGTAATTGAGGGTCCCGTGGAATTGTTCGGGTGCGAATTTCACCCCATCCCGGTGATGCATGGGGAGCTTGAAGTCTTAGGTTTTAGTTTTGGTAATGCCGCCTATGTTACTGATTTCAGTGAAATTCCTTCGGCCTCGAAAGAAAAGCTTCGGCGCCTCGACCTGCTGACTCTGGATGCCCTGCGGCACAAACCTCACCCCACCCATTCCTCGCTCGAGCAGTCCCTGGCTTTGGTCAAAGAGCTCGAACCCCGGCAAGCCTACTTCACTCACATCGCCCATGATCTGCCGCACGCCGAGACCAATGCTTCCCTGCCGCCGAACGTGCGCCTGGCCCACGACGGCCTGAGTGTCGAGATCTCATAATGCGTATCGCAAGAAGTCTGGACGAGATCGGCATTGTTTCCTCCGCGATGGCCACCCGCACGGTGCTCACCATCGGGAACTTCGACGGTGTGCATCGAGGGCACCAGCGGCTGCTCACTCAACTGGTCCGTCGCGCCTCGGAGCTGGGAGCAGTTCCGGCGGCCCTCACCTTCGACCCTCATCCGCTCAAGATCGTGGCGCCTCAATTCGCTCCCAAACTGATTCTCACACTCGACACCAAGGCCCGATGGATGGAAGAGTTAGGGATTGAACTTTTCACGGTTCTCCCCTTCACCGAACAGATGGCACATCTATCGCCGGAAGCCTTTATCAAGCAGGTTGTGGTCGAGCGCCTCCGCCCCCGGGAGGTTCACGTCGGCCCCAGTTTTCGTTTCGGCCACCGCCAGCGGGGAGACACCGCTCTCCTCTCCGAGCTCGCCCAACGGTTCGGCTTCGGCGTGGAGATCATGCCGATGCTTGAAATGCGCGGCCACACGGTGAGCAGCACACGGATCCGTGCGCTGGTCGCATCAGGCCAACTCAGCACGGCGGGCCGCCTGCTGGGACGTCCCTTCCGGCTCCACGGCCCCCTGATTCGCGGACGGGGCATCGGACGCGAGCAGACAGTTCCCACCTTGAATCTCGATCCGCAGGAATATCTTCTGCCGAAAGACGGGGTCTATGTCACGCGAACTTACCTCCGGCCCGCACCGCCGGATTCGGGTCCCGATCATCCCGGTTACGAATCAGTGACCAACGTGGGCCACAGACCTACTTTTGGTGACCACCCGCTTAGCGTCGAGTCTTACCTGCTGGATTTTTCAGGAGAACAAAAGGCAACCGAAATTGAAACGGAGTTTCTCTACCGCCTGCGCGACGAGATCAAGTT
>JAPUME010000257.1 GCA_027294185.1 Acidobacteriota bacterium
CAGTTCCGCGCCACGCTCGGTCTCAAAGGCCGCGTAGGCCTCTAAGGATTTGTCCAGTCGCACGCGGGCCAGATGGATTTGAAGTTGAGCTTTGCGGACGGGCCGGGTTTCGCGCTTGATCTTTCGCTCCAGGTCGGCTTCCCGGTCGCGGGCAGCCGGTGCGCGTCCCCAGAGCGGACCACACCCGATCGCCTGAGCAAGCAGGATGACCAGAAGAACCTTTGCCGATCTGTTTCCCCATTGCTTCATGAGTCCGGCGAACTACTTTCCCATCCTCTCCAGAATTTTCTTCAGCACGATAATTCTCTGTTCTGCCTGCCACTCGCGCACAGGGTTTTGCCCCTTACCGAATCCGAGGAATCTCTCATAGCTCTCAATGGCCTGGTGTAGGGCGCCCAGATGATCGTAGCAATTCCCCAGGAAAAAGACCAGCAACGGCGGCGGCTCCGGCCTCTGGGCCACTCGGGCCAGCAAGGGAACCGCTTCCGCGTAACGTTCCTGCAGGTAGACCACAAGGGCCAGATGCTCCACCGCCGGGGGATGGGTCGGGTCAAGGGCCCGCGCCCGGCGCAGGGCCTCTTCGGCTTGAATATATTGTTCGTTCTTGAGCAGCGACAATCCCAGCGCGTCGAACAGGTCGGCGTCGCGAGGATTTCCGCTGAGGGCTTCCTGGAAGTAACGGATCGCTTCAGGAAAGTTTCTCAACTTCGAGTATTCTTCCCCCAGGACCCGTGCCACATCCTTACGGTTCGGCTCCGCCTGGAACACTCGCTGCAACTCTTCGATTCCCGCCTCGGTCTTTCCCTGCCTCAAATAATGCTCTCCCAGCCGGGCACGAAGCCGGTGGTCGTCAGGCTGTTCCGACAGATAACGCCGGTAGCGCTCCTCTGCCTGGGGCCATTTCTCCTGCGCCTCATAGAGAAGAATCAAATCGCGTTGCACTTCCAGGAGCGAGCCGTCTAATTCCAATGCCTTCAAAAGCGCCTGCTCCGCCCGCGCGTAGTCGCTCTGAGAAAGATACAGCCTTCCCAGCTCCAGATGCGCTTCCGCCAGTTCCGGTTGGAGCTTAAGGGTTTCGAGGTAGTGTCGTTCAGCCTCGTCGTAACGTCCCGCCCGATTCAGGGTCCGGGCGTAATTAAGGCGAGCGGTCGCATGGTCCCCCTTGATGTCGACCGCCTGAGCCAGATGGCCCACGGCATCTTCAAGTTGTCCGGCATCGGCCAGGAGCAGGCCAAGGTTCAGGTGGGCAGGGAAGAGTTTGGAATCCAACGCCAGAACCTCGCGATACATTTCGATGGCTTCCGGCTTCCGCCCGAGTTGGGTGTAGCAGAACGCCAGGTTGAAGGTAGCTCCCAGGTGGTCTGATTCCAGCGACAAGACACTTTCCAAAGCGCTTGCGGCGGTCGCACAGTCTTCGCCCTTCATGGCCTCTTCGGCCTTTGCCAGCAGATCGGGCACCTTGGCGTCTGTGGTCCCGGCCTGAGGATTCGAGCGGGCCGGTGAGGGGCTCCGCGCCGGGCTCCCGGGTTTCTGGAGAGGGGCTCCCCTCGCGGATAGGCAAAGGGCGGCCAACACGAAAAACAATCCCCCCGCCTTCGATCCGGCACCCGTGGTTTTATGCCTTCGATGAGTACCGAGCAAACTATAACCTCGGAAACAAGGATGCTCCCGCAAAAGGATTACCTTTTGCGTCGTCGTGTGCCGCGCTGCTTTCTGGTCCGGTCGAGATAGGCCCTCAGGTAGCGTCCCGTATAAGATCGCGGATTCTTCATTATTTTTTCCGGCGTGCCGACCTCGACAATTCGGCCTCCGGCTTCGCCCCCCTCCGGCCCCAGATCGATGATCCAGTCCGCCGTCTTAATCACGTCCATATTATGTTCGATGATCAAAACGGTATGTCCGGCGTCCACTAATTTACGAAAAGCGCGGAGGAGCTTGTTGATGTCATCGAAGTGGAGTCCGGTCGTGGGCTCGTCGAATAAGAAAAGGGCCCGTTCCTGAGTCTGTTTGGCAAGGTAAGCCCCCAGCCTCACACGCTGGGCCTCACCGCCGGAAAGCGTCGTCGCCGACTGGCCCAGCCGCAGGTAGCCGAGGCCAACTTCATCCAGAACGCGAAACTTTTGCGTCACCTTCGGCACGCTCCCGAAAAAAGAGAGCGCTCTTTTTACGGTCATCTGCAGCACGTCGTGAATGTTCTTTCCCTTGTAAAGAATTTCGAGAACCGAGGATTTGTAGCGGCGGCCTCGACACTCCTCGCACAGCAGTTCCACGTCGGCCAGAAACTGCATCTCCACCGTGACGGTTCCATCGCCCTGGCAGGTTTCGCATCTCCCTCCTGGAATGTTGAAGGAAAAAGTCCCCGGCGTGTAGCCGCGCCGCCGCGCAGCCGGAGTGGAGGAGAAGGCGGCCCGAATGGCGTCGAATGCCTTGAGATAAGTGACGGGATTCGAGCGCGACGTGCGGCCGAGCGGCGACTGGTCGACGAGAATAATCTCCCCCAGAGTCCTGTCGCCCGTAACCCGGTCCACGTCCGCCCGGGGCGCTCGACCGCCGCGCCTGGAAACGAGCGTGTTGTAGAGCACGTCATGAACCAGCGTGGATTTGCCGGAGCCGGAAACGCCGGTTACGCAGGTCAACAGGCCGAGAGGAATCGTAACGTCGAGGTTCGAGAGATTGTGTTGTCGTGCCCCGAAAATCTGCAACGCTGCGGTGCCCGGCGGCCGCCGCTCGGCGGGCACAGGGATTCGCATTTCACCCCGCAGGTAGCGCCCGGTCAGGGAATGCTCATCTGCGGCCACCTCATCGAAGGTGCCCTCGGCGACCACCTTTCCGCCCTGTTCGCCTGCTCCGGGGCCGAGGTCGAGAACTCTGTCGGCAGAGCGCATCAATTCCGCGTCGTGCTCCACGACCAGCACGGTATTTCCCAGGTCTCGAAGTTTCCGCAGGATGTCGATCAGACGGCTGGTGTCGCGCGCGTGGAGTCCGATGGAGGGTTCGTCCAGGATATAGAGTGTTCCCACCAGCGTCGAGCCGAGCGAGCTGGCCAACTGAATCCGCTGCGACTCGCCGCCGGAAAGAGTGGAGGACAGCCGCTCGAGGGTCAGGTATTCCAGCCCCACCTGATTGAGAAATTCCAGCCGGGAGCGGACCTCTTCCAGAAT
>JAPUME010000258.1 GCA_027294185.1 Acidobacteriota bacterium
AGCCAGGTGGGCACCGGCCGGCCGTTCTCATGGACCGCCACCTCCACCTCGGCGAAGTAGGAATCGCCGCGCAAGCGGATGGTCTTGTCGATCCGGAGCCCGGCATCGGAGTAGCGAAAACGTAGCTGCTCCCAGCGCACATCTCCCCGGTTCAGGCGTGTGCGCTCCACCTGGTAGAGACCCTCGGCGGCGCGCCGGGTCAGGTCCTCGCGGCCCGGCACCCAGATGGCCAGCGGCAGCCGGTCCATCTCCCGCGCCCGGGAACCGACGAGCTGCACCGGATTCCCCTCACTGTCGCTGAACTCCAGCAGGCTCCACGACAGCACGCGGCCGCCGCGGTTGGTGAACGTGACCTCGAAGAGGTCCGTGGCCACCGTGGGCGTCTCCTCGGCCGCGGCCACCACTTCCTCGACGGGCTCGTCCATTTCCGCTGAGCCCGGCGAATCCTGTGGCTCTGCGGGATAGGCGGTGGGATCGCCCGGTGCGGTCAGGCCGGTGATCTGGCCGGATGTGTCGGGCTGTTCGGGAATGGGCGGTGGCGCGGTGGGAAATATCTGCCACCACAGGAACATCACCAGCAGCGACAGCCCCACCGCCAGGAGGGCGCGCTTTTCTAGATTGTCTTCCATCGGGCAAACTCTCTTCCGGGTCTCGCTGGAAGGGCCAGCGAAGATTTCGACCCGGTATGTGCCGTGCTCTCTCTAGATCGGGGGATCGTAGCCGCCGGCGTGAAATGGATGACAGCGCATCAAGCGCCGAAAGCTCAGCCACAGGCCCCTTCCCAGCCCGTGGATCCGGATAATGTCCATGGCGTACTCGGAGCAGGTCGGGTGAAACCGGCACGCCCGCGGCAGCAGGGGTGAGAGGAAGCGCTTGTAGAACAGCAATGGCCCGATAGCCAGATGCCGGACGCTCATCCTCGCCCTCCTCCCTTGGCACGCGCCCCCGCCGCCGCGCTTCGTCCGCGGCGTGGCGGCTCCTTCCTTCCCGGCCGTCCCCGACCCTGCAAGGCCTCCCGAGCCGTGCGCATGAACTCGGCGCGCAACTCCACCGAGGCCGCCTGGCCACCGGGAGGATACACATTGATCACGAGATCCAGGGGATTATCCCCCAGAACCGCTCGATTCAGTCGAAAAATCTCCCGTAAACGCCGCTTCACCCGGTTGCGGACCACCGCACCCCCTACCTGCCTGGGAACCGTGAGCCCGAGACGGTGGCGATCGCCGGCCCCGCGCAGATAGAAGAGGCCGAAATAGCGGCCGCCCACCCTTCGGCCTTCCTGATAGACACGGAGGAACTCCCTGCGGTACCGGAGCCGGTCCTCCGGCCGGAAACCGGAGGCGACCACGGCCGGCATCACACCGCTATGCGCTTTCGCCCCTTGGCACGCCGGCGGGCGAGCACCTGCTTGCCTCGCCGGGTCCTCATGCGGACGAGGAAGCCGTGGGTCTTCTTTCGTTTGCGGTTATTGGGCTGGAATGTTCGCTTCATGGCCTGACAATCCTTCTACGGTGTGCTTGGCCCGGGTCGGCGGGCGACAACCACCTTGGAGTTCGCAACTGCTTCATTTATCCCGAGAAACTTCATGCTACTCCTGACCTGTAGCACTGTCAATCATGCAACCAAAGGGCTTGCTGAATGCGAACGCAACCATGTTGTGCGCAGGTTCTTTCATGCTCCGATCGCATTCGCTGAAACGCCCTGTTCATGCATGTTTCGGGCAGTTCAAAAAAACGTTTTGATCTCTGTGGAAATCCTGTGTTAGACTCGCCGCCTCTTTAAAACGAAAACCATCGAGGGTATTTTTTTCGGGGACCTGTTCCCCTTTTTCCGTCGTCTTTTTTCCATTCGGTCCAGCCGGTTTGCCTCACCACTAGCGCGCGGAGGTTGCTGTTTTTTTCCGCTTGCCTCCGGTGTCCCGACAGCCCGGCTCCAGGACAACCAAGCAACCTATTGGAACCGTTGATCCTAGCTCCTGCTCAGGGGAGGAGTGCGCCGACATCAGTTTACATAATTTCGACCGGAGGAGTAGTTATTATGGTCAAACCTTAGAAAATAGAAGACTTATACCATTTCATGATTTCCACAAAGTGTGGAAAATGTGTGGAAAAGACTTTCGGTCCAGTTTAGCCTCCCGTGTCATTCCACGAACCACGGGGGGCATCGCAAGAGGGGGACGTCGTCCTCCTGTGGAAAGACTGCTGCAATGGATCTATGGGGACAGTTGCTCCAGAACCTCGAAGGTAAGATCAACCCGCAAACATTCGATACCTGGCTCAAACCAACACAACAGATCAGCCACGAACAAGGTCGGCTCAATGTATGGGTTCCGAGTCCGGTTTTCTCCGAATGGATCAACAAGAACTACCGAGATCAGATACGCGATGCACTGACCGAGTTGCAGGCTCCGGAGGCGGAGATCACGTTCGTCAGCCCGCAGGAGGAAGGCGGGCAGACATCGCCGCACTCGGTGTCGGGTCCCGGACCAGAACTCTATTCCCATCCGACCGCCGTCAACCCGCGTTTCACCTTCGACAGCTTTGTGGTGAGCTCGTGCAACAACTTCGCGCACGCGGCCTCCCGAGCCGTGGCGGAGAAGCCGGCCTGTGCCTACAACCCGCTGTATATCTACGGTGGCGTGGGTCTCGGCAAGACCCACCTGATGCACTCCATCGGAAACGCCATGGGAAAGCTGTTTCCGGGCATGCGGATGATGTATCTGTCCGCCGAAAACTTCATGAACGAGCTCATCAACGCCATCCGCTTCGAGAAGACCATCGATTTCAAGCGCAAGTATCGCAACGTGGACCTGCTGCTCATCGATGACATCCAGTTCCTGGCCGGCAAGGAGCGTACCCAGGAGGAATTCTTCCATACTTTCAACGCGCTCTACGATGCGCAGAAGCAGATCGTGCTCACCAGTGACTGCACGCCTAGAGAAATTCCCACGCTGGAAGAGCGTCTGCGCTCGCGCTTCGAGTGCGGCCTCATCGCCGACCTGCAGCCGCCGGACCTCGAGACCAAGATCGCCATCCTGCGCAAGAAGGCCGAGGCTGAGCGCATCGACCTACCCGAGGACGTGGCGCTCTACGTGGCGAGCAAGATCCGCTCCAATATCCGCGAGATGGAGGGGGCTCTCATCCGCCTCATCGCCTACTCCTCCCTCACCCGACGGGCCATCGACCTGGATCTGGCCAAGGAGACCCTCAAGGGCATCTTCAAGGAGGAAAACCGGGCCATCACCGCCGAGTCCATCCAGCGGTTCGTAAGCCATTACTACCAGATCAAGCCCAACGACCTGAAACTGAAGAACAACGCCGCCTCCGTGACCTTTCCACGGCAGGTGGCCATGTATCTGTGCAAGCAGCTCACCGATCTCTCCCTGCCCGAGATCGGCAAGCGTTTCGGCGGGAAACACCATTCCACGGTGATCCACTCGATCAAGAAAATCGCCAAATTAAGGGTGCAAAAACAGGATTTCGACAAGCTCGTCCACAGCTTTAGCGAGTCTATCCGCGACACTTAGCCGGTATCCCGCCCGGGCTGCCTGTGGAAGGTGGTCCGAGCAAGGCCGGTGGTAGCTCCCCAACACCGCATCGAGGCCACCCGGGCGGAAAACCCAGACGATTTCCACGCCCCTTCGCAGGCCAGAATGCTTATGGGACGGACTTTTCAGCGGGAAAAAGTCGTTTTCAACAGGCTCTACTACTAGTGAAAAACAGAAGAGAATAGAGATATAATAAATATGATGTAAAGGCTCCCCACCTCCGGGGCGCCGGGGGCATTATCACCATGGAATTCACGGTTCAAAAGCCGGATTTTCTCCGGGAGCTCAGTCGTATCCAGGGGGTTGTGGAGCGCAAGAACACAATTCCCATACTTGCCAACGTGCTGCTCGACTGCAAGCAGGGGAAGGTCGAGCTGGCGGCCACGGACCTGGAAGTAGGGCTCAAGACGAGCTTCGCTGCCGAGGTGATCAACGAAGGCTCCATCACCTTGTCCGCAAAGAAGTTGCACGAGATCGCCCGGGCCTTGCCCGATGCTCCTGTGAAGGTGAAAGGGGAGGCCAACCACTGGGTCACGCTGAAATGCCAGAACTCACGCTTCCGCATGGTGGGTCTACCCAGGGACGATTTTCCAACCCTTCCGGAACCGACGCTGGACAAGGGAATACGGATACCCGCCGGATCGCTCAAGGCGATGATCGAGCGCGTCCTGTTCGCCACCACGGCCGATGACGCGCGTTACTCCCTCAACGGAGCACTCTTCATTCTCCGTAAGGGATTTGTGGCGTTGATCGCCTCGGATGGCCATCGCCTCTCCTTTGTCTCGCGCGAGATGGACGTGGACCCGTCGGAGAAGGAGATCCGCGTGGTGGTGCCGCGCAAGGCCATGTCGGAGCTTTCCAAGCTGTGCGCCGAGATGGACGACCAGGAGGTGAGGTTCGGCCGGCAGGAGAACCACCTATTCTTCCAGGTGGGCGGCTGCATACTGGATTGCCGTGTGCTCGAGGGAAGCTTTCCGAACTTCGACAAGGTCATCCCGAAAGACAACGACAAGGTGCTGGAGTTGGGGACCACGGAGTTCGGTGATGCCCTGCGTAGGGTGTCCCTGGTCTCGGAGGAGCGCACTCGGCCGGTGAAGCTATCCCTGTCGTCGGGAAAGATGGAGATCTCGTCGCAGAACCCCGATACGGGCGAGGCTAACGAGAGTCTGGGTGTGGACTACGATGGTCCGGAGGTAACCATCGGGTTCAACGCCAAGTACCTGATGGACTTCGTCAATGTCGTGGGGACCGAGAAGGTCCTGCTATCAGTGAAGAACGAG
>JAPUME010000259.1 GCA_027294185.1 Acidobacteriota bacterium
GCGAGAGTGGCGGAATTGGCAGACGCGCCAGACTTAGGATCTGGTGCCCGAAAGGGCGTGGGGGTTCGAGTCCCTCCTTTCGCACCAACTACTTACAGGTACTTTGCCTACCAGCACCGACCCCCGAACTCCAACTGTATCCACTTTGTATCCACCTGCCGTTCTCTCCTGGCTCCATTCAGCCACTTCCTGCTCCTGGGCCAGGCGCACCGCTTTCGAGGCGTGTGTTCGGACGTAGTGGACATAGCGCATCGTGGTGTGTATATCGGAATGCCCCAGCAGCTCCTTCACGGTGTTCACATCCACACCGTTCATCAGCCACTGCGTGGCCCGGAAGTGCCGAAGATCGTGGAAGCCGACCCAGTCATTGGGTCCTGCCTTGCGGATGTGGCTCCATTCCAGCCGAAGCCCTTCCGACTTCCGCATACCGGTCTCACCGAGCAGGGCCACATAGACTCCAATCGTCGGGTCCTGTTGGGCTACTGCATCGATCAGCTTGCGGTACTCTTCGTACGTCAGGATCCGAAGCGGCTCCTGGACTTCCTTGAGCATCCGATAATTCGTTAAAGGATTCTGCTCCAGATACTCTCGCTCGACTGCAACCGAGAAGAGATGCCGGAGCACAGCCAGACCCCGATTCACCGTCGCCGGGGCCATACCCTTCCCCAGGCGGACTTCCTTGAAACGATCTGCATCGCGCCGCTTGAAATCCACAAGGGGAATCTTTCCCAGGACCAGAACAATCGAGCTCAAGGCCTGTTCCTTGAAGTCAGGCCTTCGGTTGTTCACCCTGCAATAAGCCAGGTACTCCCTGGCGAATTCACGGATCGTGGGGTTGGAAGGTTGTTGATTTTCCTGGTGCCCCCTGGTCAGTTGCTCTTTTAACTCCTGCCAGGTGCCCAGACTGATTGCGTAATTGATTCGTATTTCTAACTCCTTGGCCACCGCTTTCGTGAGCATAAAGCGCCGGAACCGGGTCCCGTCCGGCCAGCTCTTCGACAGAACAATCCTGTCATGCCCGCGGTGGCGCCACACGCGAATTCCCATCCTCACTCCTCTCCGGACCCGGATTCTCGCCACATGACGAGGATCATACCATGCGGGCAGCAGATTTCGGTACCGCTCCAGATCTTCCAGAAGATAAGCTCGACGGTTGCGGAATCGTCTGGCTGGAATCTCCCCAAGATCGGTGAGCAATTTGAGCGTTTTCACATTGATCCCAAGATAGCGGGCCGCTGCTTTGGGGCTGAACAGGGCTTGGCTGGGAATTTGAATTAGCGCGACTGGTTTGCCAATCATCATTGCTTATGCAACTCCAGGAGGCCTCATAAGACCGTCGTTACCCCTCTCCGCCCGCCGGGGCTCACCAGAGCACCCAAGCCTTCTTCCGACGCCCTCGACTTCGTATGAACCAACGCATCGTCTGGCAGACAAGCGACCTCGGAGGGGTAGTGAAGGGAGCTTGTGGTTAGCCTTTCGGCGCAATGCCGCATAACCCACAGAGATGCTCCATATATCTAAGACGGCGCGTGGTGAGCAAGGCTGACAAGGTTTTCTTACTCCTCCCAAAAACCTCTTTTCCAAGCGATGAACAAAAAGAAATTAACTGCTTTAGCGTATTTGACCCGTTGCCACGCAACAACGGGTCGCACAACGGGCCCCAGGAAAAATACTGACCTCTCCAAGGCGTCTACAGGCCCAAATCCAAACCACCAGCCCGTTAGCAAAAGGGAAGGCCGAAAAGCTCGCTCAAGAAGAGCGGGCTTTCAAATTCCCCTAAAAACTGTTGTTAGCAAGTTAAAATGTCCGGTATTGGTAGCAAGTGAAATGTCCGGTTTCATGGTCCTGCCGAAAATGGTCTAGCGCTGACCGCAGGAGCCCGTAGGGCGACTGAGGTGAGCGCCGAATGGTGTTGTCGGGAAGCCACCGGGCTCCGCCGCCGACCGCCGCACCGGACCGCCACCCCCTCGGAGGAGTAGCGGCCCACCGTGTGCGGCCCGTAGCCAATGCTGAGAGTGTCATCGAGGTGTTCATAGACCGTCACCCGGCAGCCCGCCAGAGTCCCGCGCCAAGGAGTTTTCTCGATTTGGAGAATCCGATTCTCCAGACTGACCGTATTGTCTCGATTCACCACTCGCTCGTGCTGGAGCGAGAAGATGCGGTCTAACTCCCGCCTGGCTGACGGCAAAAAGGCGCTGCCCGGTTGGGCGGCTGGCACCGCAAAGCGCCGGTTGAACTCGCCGATGTAGTGCTCGCGCAGGAAGCGGTTGGCTGCCTCGACCGTGATGATTCCCCGCAGGCGCAGTTCGGGCGGCAGCCGCCCCTTGCCAGGTCCCGAAGTTCCGCTCGCTGCGTCCCCGCGCTTGCGGCGAGTAGGCCGGAATCATCTGAATGCCCAGCTCCCGCAGGGCGCGGCCCACCTGGGTCAGCCGTTGCCGGTCCACCGGCTCGCCCGCCTTCCGGGTCAGGAAGAAATGGCTGGCCCGGTCGCTATAGAGGGCGCAAAAGATCCCCTGCTGCTCGACCACCTCCCGCAGGGCAGCCAGCACCGTCGGCGTCGATTCCTGCTCCACCAGT
>JAPUME010000026.1 GCA_027294185.1 Acidobacteriota bacterium
GCTTGAGGCTCGCCTCCAGGTCGCGGCGGAAGCCGTCGCGCGTGCGGTCCTGAATCTTGGTGGCAAGGAAGATTTCTTTGCGGCGCGTCGGCATCAACTGCCCGATGCGGGACTCGCTTTTGCCTTCGCCGTAGGAGACGGCCGTGTCGATGTAATTGATGCCGCCATCGAGGGCGAGTGACAACGCCTCCAGGGCCACGTCATCTTCCTCATACATCATGAATCGGCTGCCACTGCCGAAGGCCAGAACAGAAACCTCTTCGCCTGTCTCCCCCAGAGTCCGGCGGGGCAGAGTGGCGAACTTCTGCTGGGCCACTGCCTCGCGCCCGGGAAGCGTGACGCCCGCGGCAGTCGCCAAAGTCAGGTCTTTCAGAAACTTCCTTCGTGTAGTGTGCCTCTTCTAATTCGTGCTCATCACCATCACCTGCCTGGAGGAAGATGGAATTTCAACCTGCCTATCTCATCTCATTCCGGCACAAAAATGAGAACCTCGACGCCGGGAATCCTGCTTATCCCGCTTGAGTCCAGAGATTGCGTGCAAATTCCATCCTCTCGGCAAGGGTGCTGCCGAGGGCGGCGGGCGAATCGTAATCGAGTCGTCGTGCCAGATAGGCGAGTTCCCGGGATTCGGGAGGTGGCAGATTCAAATCACGCGCATGGCCACGGACGACTCGAAGCGCGTCGATGAGCCGGCGCAGGAATCCGTAAGTGGTGGTAAGCTTGTCGGCCAACTCCGGAGACACGTGACCCCCCTGCCGGAGCCGGTCAATGGCCTCCAGAGTGTTTGAGACTCTGACCCGCGGGGCTTGATGGCCAGCATCAATCTGGCGGGCCTGCACGAAGTATTCAACGTCTACGAGCCCGCCCGGCCCGAACTTGGCGTTTACCTGGCCGGCAGGAGCCAGTTCCCTCGCCTGCCGGCGACGGAGATGTCGGATGTCTTCGTAATCGAGAGGCCTTCCCGAATAGACGAATCCGTCCCTTACTTCCAGAATACGGTTTTCCAGAGATGCGTCCCCTGTGACACGGCGAAGCTTCACCAGAGACATTCTTTCGAATTGCTGTGCCCCCCCTCCGGGGGAGTAGTAACGGCGGAATCCCTCAAGCGAGGAGGCGAGGCTTCCTCCCTGGCCGTGGGGCCGGAGCGCCAAGTCGACCTCGAAGATTCCTTCCCGGCGCAAGGTGAAGGTCTTTAAGAAGGTTTGGACGAATTCCTGAAAGTACTGGAAATTGCTGACGGGCTGCGGGCCGTCCGTCGAGCCCTCCGTCTCATATACAAAAATCAGCTCCAGGTCGGAGGCGAAGCCCATCTCCCGGCCGCCGAACTTCCCGAGCGCACAAAGACACCAAGAGCAAGGCTCCCCTCCGGTTCCGGCAGGGACTCCGAGGCGTTGACGAAGCTCCTCGTGGCACAAGCGGGCCGCTTGCGTGATCACCGCCTGGGACAGGTCGGTGAGCTCGTAGGAAAAATCCCGAAAGCCGATACGCCTTGTGATGTGGCGCAGGTCGATACGAAACATCTCCCGGTCCCGGAACCGGTTCAGCCGGGTGAGGGGATCGCTGCCGGCAGGGATTTCGCGGAGTTGGCTTTCCAACCGCGCCTCCAGTTGAGCTTGGGAGTGAACACCGTCGAGAGAGGGAACATCGCGAACGACGGGGAACAGATTCTCGTGCTGCATGCGGAGGAAATCCTCCCACAGAAATCGGCTGACACCCATCAACTCGGCGAGGGTTGAGAGCACCGTGGTGGATTCCAGGGTTTCAAGCTCTGAGGTCCAATCTCGCCGGGAGAGCATCTGGCGGGCAAGGGCCGTGAACTGCCGAAGAGCCTGGGCCGGATTCGGAGAGCGCGGAAGCAAGTGGGTGAACTGCTTGATCAACGCGGCTGCGGCACGCAATTCGTGAAGACGCTCGGGATCGGAAATCTTGGCTCCGCTCGGCTCCCTCACCCAGAAGGTATCGCGCGCCTCCCCGCCCACCGTCCGGATTTCCACCCGTTCGATGTCCACGTTGAGCATGGTGAGAGCGTTCGTGAATTCGAACAGGAAGCCGAGAGTGTCGGCCGATTGGATGTAGAGCCGCGTCCGCGAGGGGGAGGATTCGTTTTCGACCTCCACGGTGACGGGAAAGAGATGGGTTTCCGATTCGCGCTTGCTGCCGACGGCGTGACTCACCTCGTCGATGATTTTCTCCCGCGCCTCCTCCGGCTTCCCGGAGGCGATCATCGCAATCATTCCGGCCAGTTCGTTGCGGAGACCCTTCCAGTAGACGGAGTCCACCTTTTCGGGTGTGCGGACTTTGAAGATGTCCAGGATCTTCTTCGTGGGCACGGTCGGGGCGGTGTGAGGAGGGCGTCGTTGTCGGACCCTCTGTCGCCCGCGAGGTTCGGGGGCGGCGGGACGCTCGATTCGCGGCGTAAAAATGTCGCCGCTCAGGATGTCGATCCGCCGCGCGGCAAACAGCCCGGCGATGATCGAGAGAATTCCGACGCAATCCGAGGAGACAACCGTCACCGTCCAAGCGTTCCCTTCTTCAGGGCGCGCGAAAATTTCCACGTCCTCGGTGCGCCGAATCCGCTCAAGAAGCTCCGCGTGATGCGAGCGAATCTCGAGGGGCAGCCTTCCGTACGCTTCTCCGAGCTGCGAGAGAAGAGTCTGTTCGGGGACAATGGAAGGAGGATTGGACTCTTCGTTCATGGCAGAATTCGCTCAAAGATTGCACGCACCTTGCGGACGCGTGCTTCATAGGACTCCCGGAACTCGTCGACCTCATGGTTTCCTGAGAAGCCCATGGTGCGCGCAAGGCGCTTCAGGTCCGATGGGTTGCGAGGCAGACGGTGGACCTGCTGGTTGTCCATCAGTTGCAGGCGATGCTCGATGATGCGAAGGAACAGATAGGACTCATGTAAATCAGCGGCATCCCGGGATGCCAGCAGGCCGGCGCGGGACAGTTTTTCAAGAGCGCCCTGCGTGTTGGAGGTAAGTATTTCGGGCCGGGCACCGGCGTGCTCGAGCTGCAAGGCCTGGGCGATGAACTCAATGTCGCGAATGCCCCCGCGGGCGAGCTTGACGTGGCCTCCCTCCTGACCTCGGGTGCGCAACTGGCGCTCAATGCGGTCCTTCAGTTCGCGAACCTGACGACGAGGTGAGTGCGCATCGATTCGGAGCAGCGGCCCCGCACGTTCCAATAGCCGCAAACCCGGCCCCTTTTCCCCCGCAATGACCCGGGCTTTCAACATGGCCTGTCGCTCCGCCGGATGGGCCTCGGCCCGCAGATAATTCTCGAACCGGCCCGAGGAGACCACCATCGCCCCGGACGCCCCGTAGGGGCGGAGAAGCAGATCGACACGGTAGAGAAAACCTTCGGAAGAGACCTCGCTCAGGACCCGGGTCAGGGATTGCGCGAGCAGGGTCGCCGCCTCAATCCGATCTTCCCGCTCGGTGACAAAGATGAGGTCGATGTCCGAGCTGTAGTTCAGCTCCTCCCCGCCCAGCTTGCCGAGCGCGAGGACCATCAGTCCGGTCGCTTTGTCGCCCTCAGAGATAATTTCGAGGCAATGTGCGACCACCGCATCGGCCAGCACGGACAACCGCCGCGTGGTTTCCCTGAAGTCTAGGATGCCGTGAAGGTCCCCCGCGCCGATGCGCAGGAATTCCCTTCGGCGGAAACGGCGCGTGGCGTCGAGTCGCGCTTCGATGAAAGGAAACGCGGAACAGGTCGCCCGGAGTTCGTCCCGCATGGTTTCCGCCGTTTTCGGCGTCTGCAATCGGGTGCGATGGGTGAGAATCTCGAAGTATTCCGGGTTTCGCACCAGGATATCGGCCAGGTATTGGCTGGCAGAGATCACCTGAATCAGGGAGTCGAGGGCCGCCGGATGTTCCGAGAAGACCTGGAAGAGTTGCCGCCTTGAGCCGAAGGCGTGAACGAACCGGCTGAGATTATTGATTGCTCCATCGCAGTCGGGGCAAGCCGAGAGGGATTCCTCGAGCCGGGGGGCAAGCCGCTCGAGGGTCGGCGGGGTCGGTGGCCAGCTCTGAAATTCGCGCCCGCGCCGCTGCCGGATCGCGGAAGCGAACTCGTTTCAGGAGGTCTTCTAGGTCAGGCGGAAGCATTACGCTTGGTCGCTGCCTCCGGGCCTCAAGTCCAGGTAAGCTTGATCGAGGTTGGTGGCCGTGTTGTGGATGATCTTGTCGCGTTCGGCACCGAAGAGCCACACATCCTGCCCTTCGACGTAGAAGTTCAGATGGGCATGGGCCCGCACCCGGAGATGGATGCGCAGGCCCTGGCTAAGGAAATGGTCGACGTCCTCCCTAGAGAGGAAGTCACCGTTGTCGCGGAATT
>JAPUME010000260.1 GCA_027294185.1 Acidobacteriota bacterium
CAGATGCCCTCATTTCGTCTTCCTGATCCCTCTGGCAAATGGATTTCCTCGGATGACTTCCAGGATGCACCGGGCTTCTTGGTGGCCTTCATCTGCAACCATTGTCCCTACGTGAAGCATATCCGGTCGCATTTCGCCCAACTAGCCCACAAGTACCAGGCGAAGGGCGTGGCCGTCGTCGGCATCAGTTCGAACGATGTGAAGAACCACCCCGAAGACTCACCTGAAATGATGGCGAAGGAAATCAAGACGATTGGCTACAGCTTCCCGTATCTTTACGACGAGACCCAGGAGGCCGCAAAGGCTTACCGCGCCGCCTGCACGCCGGATTTCTACGTGTTCGACCGCGAGCGACGGCTGGCATATCGCGGGCAGATGGTCGACAGTCGCCCAGGCAACAACCGTCCCATCACCGGGGTTCACTTGCGCGCCGCACTCGCTGCCGTGCTCGCCGGAAAACCTGTTTCCGACGATCAAAAGCCCAGCGTCGGCTGCAACATTAAGTGGAAGCCTGGCAACGAACCCAACTACTTCCGGGCGTGAGGGTTCGGAAGGTTAGGGCGAGCCTAGGGCGGGAACTTCATCCGCCGCAGGAGGTCCTGGAAGTGCGGGTCGGAACGGAGAGGGTCGAAAACCGGATTGCTTTTTAGTCCGCCAAGGCACCTCCGGTCCCCCTCATAAGCCTTCTCCAACCATTCAAATGCCTTAAACTGCCATTTCCTAGAGAGGTTTGAGATGAAGCAGTCCCGTCATGAAGCGAATCCGGAACCATCCGTGCAGGAGATGTGTGAGCGGTTCGACCGAATCTATACAGGCGCCATCTCGGACGTGATGGACGAGATGGGTTACCACGATCAGGTGTTTCCCGCTTCGATTCAAGCCCTGCGTCCCGAAATGCGCGTCTCCGGTGTTGCGATGCCGGTTCAGGGCGAGCCGGCTCCCGACTTAAACCGGGATGACTATTTTCTGCCCTTCCTGGAGATGTTGGGAGACCTCAAGCCCGGGCACGTTATCATCTCCCAACCCAACGATTCCCTGACGGCACACCTGGGAGAGCTTTCCGCCGAGACGGCCCAATTCCTGGGGGCCCGTGGCGCCGTCATCGACGGTGGCTGCCGTGACCTTGACTACATCCTGAAGCTGAAATTCCCTGTCTTTTGCCGCTACCGGACCCCGCTCGACATTGTCGGGAGGTGGCAACTGAAAAGCTACGGCAACCCGGTGCGGATTGGCCGGGTAACCATCCGAGCAGGTGACTTCATCGTCGGTGACATGGATGGGGTGCTGATGATTCCCCAGGAAATCACCCGCGAGGTGCTGCTCAAATCCGAAGAGGTCGTCTCGACGGAAAATCTGGTCCGCAAGGCCATCTTGCAGGGGGTCCACCCCGTCGAAGCCTACAAGCGCTACGGGCGGTTTTGAACCGGGACATTGGTAGCCCATTGCTTGAAGTCGACCTATCCCGCTGTGGACACTGCATCCGTAGGGTTCAAACCGTCACGGTCTTGCCGTCGGCGGCTAGCACGGCGCGAGCGCCCTTTTGTTGTGCGATGTTCGCCAGGTGGAGTGTGCGCACCGCCTGGTGGCCGATTTCAATCGTCGCGTTCGGCTCACGGCGACTTTTCACCGATTCCAGGAAGTTTTCAATGTGGGGCTCGGTACTGGTCAAACCGCCGCAGAGGTCCTCGATGATCGGTTTGGGCGCCTGCCAACGCGAGTAGGCATAACGCTTCGGATCCCAGGGCTCCTGGTAAACGCGGTAGCCCTCCTCGCAAAGCTCGAGCGTCGCCTTCCGCCCGTGAAAGATGATCCCCCAGCCGCTCTGGAAAGAGTTCATATAGGTCAGCGTCCAGGTGCAGGAAAAGCCCGGATATTCGAAGACAGCGCAGAAGGTGTCCGGGGTCTCCGCAGGATGCAGCTTATATACTTTTCCGTGGCAGGTGGCGGCCAAAGGTTGGGTTGTATTGGTGAACCACTGTACGACGTCGAGCAGGTGCGTCCCCTGATCGGTCATATTGCCGCCCGAAAACCCCCAAAAGTACCGCCAGTTGCGGAAACGGATGGGGTCGAAAGCCTGCTTCGGCGCCGATCCCACGAAACGGTCCCAGTCGAGCTTGGAGGAAAGCACCGCCTTTCGGTTCAGGTCCATGTTCCAGTACCACTCGGCCCGCACCAGGTTGATTTCTCCGAGCGTTCCTTCGTCGATGATCCGCTTGCACTCGTGGATGGCCGGGGAACTGCGCCGCTGCATGCCGACCTGGACGATGCGCCCTGACTTCCGCACCTCGGCCACCATGTTCGCACCCTGCTCAATCGACCAAGAGAGAGGCTTCTCGCAGTAGGCGTCCTTGCCGGCTTGTACGGCGTCCACCAGATGGTCATGGTGCCAGTGCTCGGGCGAGGCGATCAGGACTGCATCAATATCCTTCCGCTCGAGCAGCTTCCGATGGTCAAGGTAGCCGGTAGCCTTGGCCCCGGCATTCTCAAGCCCCGCGTCGCGGTTCACCTCATAAACGTCACAGACAGCAGCCCAATCCGCACCACGACGTTTGAAGCGGTCCATGTGGCCGCGACCCATACCTCCCGATCCGATAATGCCCATTACCAAACGGTCATTGGCGCCAAACACACGCGCGCTGAAGGAAGGATGCGACAAGACTCCCAACCCTACCGCCGCAGTCGTTCGGCCCAGAAATTTCCTCCGAGTGACACCTTTGTTTTTCATAGCAAACCTCCACCCTTTAGGTTTGGGCCGGGATTTCCGATTTCAACTTTACCTTTGCGCACAATCATACGCCAGCGCCCCTCCCGCTACAAGCTCACATCGTCGTGTGCGCGATAGACCTCTCCCATGCCGCCCGCACCGAGCTTGGCGGTGACCCGGTAATGCGAAATCGACTTGCCTATCATAAAGAGGGACCCTGAATTGATGGGGTTATCGTAATCTCCACTATGAGGTAAGTCAACGCAGGGAGACTACTCTGGATGATCTGAGGGGCCATCAGGTCTAGGGAGACAGGGTCGGGTATGGCAGCAAGATGCATTTCCCATTCAAAAGAGGCTTAGTAATACTCAACCTCCCCACCCCCATATGGGTACCAAAATTTCATATGGGGTAGGCAGATCACTTCTTGTTCTTCCTTTTCCCCCATACAACCACAATTAAGTGGTATCCAACGGCGATTATCAAGAAGAGCAACGCGACGCTGAAGGGTGAATCCCACCGCAAGATAACCGCCAGTGAATCAATGGAAGACATGCCCCCTTAACCTCCGTGCAATCTAGCTCGGCTTATTCCTACCCCGCATCTCCGCAACTCTCCCCAAAACCACTTCCCGCCTGCCATTCCTGTTCTACCTGTCGAAACCCCTGGTTGGATTCAAGGCCATTACGAAGTGTGAGTTCTTCGATCTGAATCCTGTCGCCTTTTTCTTCCACTGCGCCTTTCCAGGCAGACAAACGCCCAATTGGTGGTCTTGCGGCAGACGGGGCAATGTCTGGAGACTGAGGTGCCTTTCTGGGCTTCGACAAGCATATTCATACCAACATAGAACGATGCCCGATGTCGGCAGTCCTCACACGAATAAACACAGCTCGGCATAGGGGGCAGTATACCTGCACCCAGGGAATG
>JAPUME010000261.1 GCA_027294185.1 Acidobacteriota bacterium
CATGTTCCTGGGCATGATCGATACCGGACGCAAGAAGATCCACTACATCAATTGCGGGCACGTGCCTCCCCTCCTGGTCCGTGAGGGCGCGGACCCGCTCGCTCTCTCCGAGGGGGGAACCGTCATCGGACTCTTCGAGGATATGCGGTACGAGCGAGGCCAGCAGGCTCTCCAGACCGGCGACCTCCTGCTGCTCTGCACAGACGGCATCACCGAGTCCATGAACGCCGAAGAGGAGGAGTACGGAAGCGACCGCCTGGTTCGAATGGCCCGCCAGTCAAGAACCGAGGAGGCACAGCAAATCGTGGATAGGATCAGCGCCGACGTGGGCGAGTTTTCCCGCCATGGAACCCTTCACGATGACAAGGTTATGATGGTCATCAAAGTCGTTTGAGCCTTCCGGTTTAATCCCACCCCTTGCTTCCCGTCGGTCGTCTGGTCAAACACCGAGCCTGCGAATAAAGCGGGAATCGGAGACCCCGGGTCTCGGGTGGCCTCAAACGTCATGCCTCATCGATGCGGTATTCGTCGGTGAAAACAACGTAGAAGGTCAGGTCGCAGCTCTCGCAATACCAATCCCTGTCATCCTGCTGCCGCGGCTGTTTACCACAGTAGGGGCAATGATGTATCTCAAGCATTACAACCATTATAACGGCGAGAGGTTTCGCGTCCAACGATGACCTCAAGAATTGTGGTAGACCCTCTGCGTTTTGCGCCTGGAGTTGAACCTTGCGAAATGCGAGATAATTCCATATTTCGGATTCAATTCTGCGGAATGGAATCCGCAGCACTCCGGACCCAAGGGGGAAAGGTAATGGGAATTCCCTCTGATGAAGTATGGTAAGTTTTTTCAATAGGTTAGAGGGAAAATGCATTCAGTCGATAAAAGCGTCTTTTTGGCAGCCTCATTGCTCAATCCAACCGTGGGCAGGCATTCTGGAGCCTTCACAAGGGCTTTGGGTTGCCAGCCTTAGTTCGACTCTATTGAGACCAATACCCGACGCTTGAAGAGGTAAAGTTGACCAGCTTTCCCTCTTTTTTTGCGTTCGGGAGGCAGCCACTCCGCGTCCCTGAGAAGGCCCATCCTCACTACAATAAATTGGCGGAATACCCTAATTGCCTTCCTGGTTAAGGGTCGAGGCGCCTCCTACAGCCTGCCCTGGCATGGAAAACACCTGAAGAAGCGGTCACTTCACTCTGTGCTATGATGAGCTATAAGTGAGGCTTACTCGCTGATTGTTCAAGATTCCCTCTGCCATTTCGCGGAGTTGGTGGTCGCACCAGCGTTGGGAGTGTTCGTAGAGGGAAGCCTGGGAAAATCCTATGCCGCAGGAAAGCACCGTCCAGACCCGTGACTCAAGCGAGCTCGTAAGCTTAATGCTCGAGACCTACGACCAGCTCACCTCCATCCTCCCTCTGGACGAACTGATGCCGCGCATTGCAAAGACCGTGAAACGGGTATTCGATTACGAGATGTTTGCAATCTTCCTGCTCAATGAGAAGACACAGAAACTCTCGGTTCGATTCAGTCTCGGCCATCCCAAAGACGTGGTCCGGACCTTGCGGATTGGGATCGGGGAAGGCATCGTCGGTCGTGCGGCGGCGACGGCACGGCCGGTGCTCGTCAATGACGTTCGCAAGGACCCCCAATACATCCCTTCTCTCGATTCGGTCCGCTCGGAGCTGGCCATCCCCCTGATTTCAAAAGGCCAAGTCATCGGTGTGCTGGATATTGAGGCGATCCCCCCAGGCTATTTCACCGAACGGGATCAGCACTTTCTTACGCTGCTTGCGGCGCCCATGGCCATGGCCATCGAAAACGCCCGGCTCTACCGGCGCAGCGTTCGCCAGGCGCGAAACCTGGCGCTGCTGGGGGAAATCAACCGAGAAATCAGCTCCATCCTCGACCCCAAGCCTCTGCTGCGCAAGGTCAAAGAGGCGGTCCGCCGCGTGATCGATTTCGATAACTTCCGAATTCTTGCCCTCGATGAATCCACCCAGACCCTTAGCCGGTGGATTTCGTTCAAGCGCAATGAAGAGATCCGCGACAAGCTCCTGATCCCGGTCGGCAAAGGGATTGTCGGCACGGCGGCCTACCTGAAGGAGCCCGTGCTGGTTTCTGATGTTCGCAAGGATTTACGCTACATCGAGGTCGATCCCGAGGCCCGGTCTGAGCTTTCCGTCCCCCTGATCCATGGCGACAGGGTTCTCGGCGTCCTGGATTTGGAGAGCCTCAAGGTGGGCTCGTTCGGGAAGAACGACCAGGAATTCCTGACCAACCTGGCGCCCGGGATTGCCATCGCTATCGAAAACGCCCGCCTATACGAGCAGGTCTCGAAGCATGAGGAGAGACTTCAGCGCGACCTGACGCGGGCTCAGCAAATTCAGCAGTTCATTTTGCCCTCACCCTTCCCTTCCATTCCGGGCCTGGAAGTCGGAGTGCATTTCCGCCCGGCCCGCGAGCTCGGCGGCGACCTCTATGACTTCATACGGCTGAACCAGGAGACCTACTCGCTCACCATCGGCGACGTCAGCGGAAAGGGAGCGCCGGCCGCCCTCTTTGGGGCAATGGGAACCGGTATCCTGCGCAGCCTGGCAGCCATTCAGTTGACCCCCGGGGAAATGTTGAAGCAATTGAATCAGTTACTCCAACAGCGCCAAATCGAGGGCCACTTCCTGACGCTCTGTTTTGCAACCTGGCAGCCGAAGAGCCGGCTCCTGAAAATGGCGAATGCAGGCATGCCCCGCCCCTTCCTGATTCGAGGCGAAACTTCCGAAGTTTTCCAGGTAGCCGGCATCCCGCTGGGACTGCTGGAAGTGAACTCTTATGAAGAAACCTCCGTCCAGCTTCAGCCGGGTGACATCGTCTGCTTCTACAGCGACGGCATCAGCGAAACCCTGGACCGCGAGGACGAGTTCTTCGGAAGCGGCCGTCTGGAAAAAGTTCTCTTTCGAGTCCGGCACGAACCGGCTGCGAAAATCCTGGCCGAAGTGTTCGCGGTTCTGGAGTCCTTTACGACTCCGGGAGCCCACCGTGATGACCAGACCCTGATGATCCTCAAGGTCCTTTAGGAACCGTTCACCCGTCATGCGTTAGGGAGCGATTGGAATGGAGCGATTGGACTACCAGCAGGACCGGCTGGGTTGGGAGGGGCACGATCTCACCCACCTGGGGGACCGATTCCAGACCCCCACCTACGTTTATAGCCGCCGCCGCCTCGAGGAGAACTACCGGCGCTTCGATCAGGCTTTCGCCGAAATTCCTCACCTCATCTGCTACTCCGTCAAGGCAAACTCCAATCTGAAAATCATCTCCCTGCTTGTGGAAATGGGAGCAGGAGTGGACATCGTATCCGGCGGGGAGTTGCAAAGGGCCCTACGGGCCGGCGCGGACCCGGCCTGTATGGTCTTCTCCGGCGTCGGCAAGACGGCCGGGGAAATCAGCGCCGGGTTGACCTCAGGTCTTTTGATGTTCAACGTCGAATCGGGCGGCGAGCTCGATCTCATTGAAAAGCAGGCGCAGGCGCTGGGCAAAGTCGCTCCCGTCGCGGTCCGCATCAACCCCAATGTGGAAGCGGAAACTCATCCCTACGTTCAGACCGGACAGGTGGCGCACAAATTCGGCGTCAATTCGCTGGAGGCCAGGGACCTCTACCGCCGTGCTGCGGCCTCCCCGCATCTCGAAATCCGGGGCGTGGCCTGCCACATCGGTTCGCAGATTCTCGAAGCGCGTCCTTTCCTCGATGCTTTTGACGAGATCCGCGCTATCGCCGAAGAGCTTCGCGGCAACGGAATCGAGGTAACGAATCTCGATTTGGGTGGAGGATTCGGTATTAATTATGGAAAAGAAAAGGCGCTGGACTTAAGCGCTCTGGCCGGGGGTTTGGTCTCCCGGCTTCGCGGCACCCCCTATCGGCTGATCCTCGAGCCGGGACGCGCCATTGTGGGCGATGCAGGGCTGCTGTTCGCGCGCGTACTCTACGTAAAACGGAACGCGCAGAAAAGCCAGAAAAGCTTTATCGTGCTGGATGCGGGAATGAACGACCTGATTCGCCCCGCCCTCTACGGCTCCTACCACGAAATCCTTCCGGTGCGAAGAGGCCCGGGAAAAAGCTTCCTTGCCGACGTGGTCGGCCCGATCTGTGAAACGGGCGACTTCCTTGCGCAGGACCGTGAGATGCAGGAGGTGGAGCCGGGAGATTTGCTGGCCATCCTGACCGCGGGAGCTTACGGTTACGTGCTCTCCTCGAACTACAACACCCGCCCTCGTCCGGCCGAGGTACTGTTAAATGGTGAGCAGGCGGAATTGATCCGTTCGCGGGAAACCGTGGAAGACCTGCTTCGCGCCGAAGCCTTCGATCCTAGGAAGACTTAAGATCTACCTCGCCGCCCCATTTCAGTTTTTGCCGTAGAACATCGAAATAGGTCTGCCGGGGCGGAACAATCAACTCTACCGAGTATTCTGACTTGCTGACGCGAACCGTGTCATCCGTCCGCAAGGCGACGCCCACCTGCCCGTCTACAGTCAAGAAGACGGATTCGCGCGGAGTTTTGATTGTCGCTTCGATTGTGACCGAGTCGGGAACGACCAGAGGCCGGTTGCTCAACGTATGCGCGCAGATGGGGGTAATGAGGAGCGCATCCACCGAGGGCTCCACCACAGGGCCCCCCGCCGCCAGGGAATAGGCCGTCGAGCCGGTCGGAGTGGAAAATATCAAGCCGTCGGCGCGGTAGGAAGCAGCATATCCCCCGTCGATCAAAACATCAAAATCGAGAATCCGCGCAATCGCCGCCTTGTTCAGCACCACGTCATTCAAGGCCCGGAAGTGGGAAATGGTCTCTCCTGCCCGGATGACGTCGGCCTGCATCTGCGCTCGCCGTTGCCGTTTGGCTTTTCCGGCCAGCACGTCTTCGAGGGAAGTGTACATCTCCTCCAGAGCCGTTCCGGTCAAGAAGCCCAGGGCGCCGAGATTGATCGCCAGAATAGGGATTTTTTTCTTGTCGATCACACGCGCGGCGGCCAGCAGCGTGCCGTCCCCCCCCAGGACCAAAATCATGTCCACCTGAGAGGAAAGCGCATTTCGGCCGATACCCTGATTCGCCCTATCGAGCATCGAACCCGTCTCCTGGTCGATGAGGGCCTTCACCTTGCGCTCCTCGAGCCAGCGAATCAACGGCGGCACGACCTGCCGAATCTCTTCCTTCTTGGGTTTGGAGATGATGCCAATCGTACGAATGGACATGATGTTCTCAGGGTCTCAGGTGAAGCGAAATTGGCCGGAAGCGGACCCGGTCTCTTCCCACCGCGGAGATGAGGGAAAACGTTCGAGGACGCCGGAGAATGACGGGTTCGTTATTCCGCGCCAGGCGAGGCTGGTAACCGCGGCTCCCCCCAGCCAGGATGCGCCCCCAGGGGCACCCGCGTTTCTCCGAGGCACGCTAGGAAAATATATCCGATTGGTTGTCGTTTGGCCAGCGCGCGTGCAAGAAAAACTCCCGATTGCCCTCGGCTCCCTGAATCCGACTCTCTGTCGAACGGATTGCAACGAATCCCAATTCTTCCAGCTTTAGCTGCACCCCGGCAACCGCCTTTTGTTGAAGCTCGGGATCGCGCACGATGCCGCCCTTGCCCACCTGCCCCCGGCCCACCTCGAATTGCGGTTTGACAAGTACCAGCAGGTCAGCACCGGACTTCAGGAGCGGCGAAAGTTGAGCCACGATCAACTCTGCGGAAATAAAGGACACATCCACGGTCGCAAGCTCTGCCTTCTCGCCGACCTGCTCGAAGCGTAGATACCGGGCGTTGGTCTTTTCGAGCGAGCGGACACGCGGGTCGTTGCGCAGCCGCCAGTCCAACTGATTCGTCCCGCCATCGACGGCGATGACCTTTGCCGCACCCCTCTGAAGCAGGCAGTCGGTAAATCCGCCGGTCGAGGCTCCCACGTCCAGGCAAACCTTGCCGTCCACCTCGACGGAAAAATGGTCGAGTGCCCCTTCCAGCTTGACTCCCCCTCGACTGACGTATTTCGACGGTGAGCCAAGCAGTCTCACCGAAATGTCCTCCCTCACCGACGCGCCGCACTTTTCGATCTTCTCCTCGTCCACCAGAACCGAGCCTGCAAGAATCATCGCCTGGGCTTTTTGGCGTGTTTCAGCCAGCCCACGGTCGAGCAACAATCGGTCCAGACGAATCTTTCCGGATTTCATAGCTGTTTAGTCTTCAGGCGGAGCCTGCCAAACCCACGCAGCAAGCATCCCTGCATAAGGAAAGTTTTCCCGGCTGGAGGGCCGTAAGCAGGAACGGTAAAATAAGCGACGAACGTAGCGAGTCCCAGTAAGACAATTACTCCAATCAGCAAAAAATGCGTTGTCTCGGGATAGACAAGCGGTTCCACATAATGGGCGATGAACGATCCACGATAGCTTACCGCACCGGCGCGCTCCAGGCACCATTGCTCCAGGTAGGTCAATGGACACGGCCAGGGAAGCAGCAGGTTTTTTGCCACCGCGTAAGCCACCCCGGCCAGATGAACCACGCGCCAGCGCGGGTGGCGGCGCAAAAGAACAACACCCGACACGAGAAAACATATCCACGCCAGATGCAAAATCAGAACCGCTTCCGCCGCTCGCATTATCCACACGGACATGACCCTCTCCCTGCTGAAGCCGGACCTGAACAGCCGGGGGACCTGCTTCAGTTTAGCACTCTAAAGCCATGACAACTCAGAGGTGCGCAGCGGGGGACGCCTCTTGCGGGGAGGAGTGGTCAGGAAGTTCTTTTCAGGAGGTAACGGGCAATCTCTTTCAGATTCGCTGCTTTCTCACCGAAGGGAGCCAATGCACCGCAGGCTTCCTCAACCATTTGCGCCGTCATGGCACGGGATTTCTCGACACCGTAAAGCGCCGGATAGGTAGCCTTCTCGTGCTCGGCGTCTTTCCCGGGCGCTTTGCCCAGCTCCTCGCGCGACCCGACGACATCGAGCAGGTCATCAACGATTTGGAAAGCCAGGCCGACTTTCTCCCCGTAGACACTGACTTTTTTCAAATCCCCCTCGCCTGCTCCGGCCAATATGGCCCCCGTGCGGACCGAGGCCCGAAACAGGGCGCCGGTCTTTGAGGCATGGATGTATTCGAGCGTTCGGGCGTCTGGTGGCTTCGCTTCGGCTTCGAGGTCGGCTACCTGTCCTCCGATCATACCGCCGAGCGTACCGATGGCTCGTGCCAGCTCGCGGTTCACTCGAAGACAGCGTTCGGGCGGGATGTCGGGTGATTCGGCCAAAACCTGAAAAGCCAGAGTCAACAGGCCATCACCGGCCAGAATCGCCGTGGCCTCGCCGAAAGCCACATGGCAGGAGGGTTTGCCCCGGCGCAGCTCATCGTTGTCGAGCGCGGGGAGATCATCGTGGATGAGCGAGTAGGTATGGATCAGTTCCAGCGCAGAGGCAGGAGGGAGGAGGGGACCGTCGTTGTCCCTAAAAAGTCTACCCGCCTCAAGACAGAGGACAGGCCGTATGCGCTTCCCTCCCGCGAAGACCGCGTAGCGCATGGCCCGGTGGATCGAGTTCGGGACCACCTCGGCGCCCGGCAGCAACTTCTCCAGAGTGCGATCCACCCTGGCGCGCTGCTGCTCCAGGAACTGCCCCAGCTTGGGAGAAGGAACGACACTCAAGGTGCGCCTTAGTCCTCTTCCCCGGGACGGAAAGGTTCCCGGGCCATTTTGCCGCCGGTCTTCTTGAGGAGAATCTCCACCTTCCCCTCAGCCTCCCCCAGTTGCTTGTGACAGACTTCCGAGAGGCGCATCCCCTCCTCAAACAACTGGAGAGCCTTCTCCAGGTGCAGGTCGGCGTCCTCCAACTGTTGCACGATGTTGTCGAGACGCTCCAGATTCTTCTCAAATCCCTCTCGGGTCCCGCTTCCACTCTTGGATGCTGATGGCATGGCATTTTCACCTGGGCTTCTTTGGCCGACCGCCGGCGGTAAGTTCAATGTTGGTTCGAGCCGCCCTCGGAGTCAAGTCCCCAGAAAACTCCCCGTCACAGGGCCGGAAACTTTCACCTTAAACTTGCACCCGAAACTTACGAATGATATCTCAATTTATCTGCCCGATTATGGGACGACTTTCGGTTCCCTTCCCGGACGGGCGATTCTCCGTCTCCCGGCGAACCGCCTTTCGGATCATGCGGATATGATCCGGCGTGGTACCACAGCAACCGCCGACCACCGCCGCCCCTGCCTGAACGAACCTGCCTGAATATTCAGCCATGGATTCAGGAGAGCTTTCGTAGATATATCGACCCTCAACCTTGCGAGGGATTCCGGCGTTCGGTTGAGCAGAAAGTTTCCGGGTGGTGGCCGAAGCCATGCGCTTTAAGGTCTTGAGCATGGAGGCAGGTCCGACGCCGCAATTAAGCCCGATAACATCTG
>JAPUME010000262.1 GCA_027294185.1 Acidobacteriota bacterium
GCTCTGAGGCGCGGGTCAGCTCGTTGTGCTCGTGATAACTCAAAGTAGGTTTTCGAATTTCGTAGTGGTTCAGCAGCTTCCGAGTCTGGCGGGTGTCCTCGCAGGCGATCAGATCGACTTCCTTGAGAATGCGGAGCGCCCTCAAGGTGATATCTTCCAGATTCCCGATCGGTGTTCCGACCAGGTAGAGCCTGCCCGCAGCGTCACCCTGCGCATTGGGAGCCGATTCGGTTGGCCGCAAACTCATCTCGATTTCTCTCTCTTCCCCTGGAACTCTCCCCGCCTGCCCCTCAGTCTTCAAGCGCAAGCGGCCAGAAACAGAAAACCCCGCTCACGACGGGGTCGGAGCGGGGTAAAAGGGGAATTCAGAAGCGGGTAACTAACCCTCCTGCTGAAGCGCCGCCCTCTTCAACTCAAGCGACTTCTGCATCCAGGAGTCGGCCAACTTGATGTCCTCTTCTCGCGCCGCGGTCTCTTCCTGCAAATCAGCCCGCTGCCGATAGAGGAGATTCAGGTAAGCCATTGCATCGGAGTAGTTCGGCCGAAGGTCAATCGCCTTTTCCAGGCTTTCAATACCTTCCTTCACGATCCCGGAATTCTTCTCCGCCAACTCCTGCCGCTCACGCGGCGGAAGAGGCTTTGCCGCATCGAGGAGCCTCAAATCATTGCGCAAGGATTGGTTGTCGGGATAGGCGATCGCCCAGTCGATCACTCCAATCCAGTAATAGGGTTCAGGATTATTCGGCTCCACCCGAATGACCTTTCGCTGAAACTCTTTCGCCTCCTCGAACTTCTCCATGTTGTAATAAATGCTGGCAATCCCGAACAGCGAGCTGACGTTTTGCGGGTCGTCTTTCAGAACTTCCCCAAACTCCTTGATCGCTGTCACGGCGATCTCGATGTTTTCATCGGACTTGCCGCCGGGAATGTACTGCGAGGCAAATGCTGTGGCTAGATAAAGCTTGGCGTTCAGCAGAGTGGGATCGAGCTCGATGGCCGTGCGAAAGAAACCGATTGCCTGCTTGAACTGCGCGCTTCGGTAAGCATGCACGCCTTTATTGAGCTGGTCTCTCGCCCGGAGCTTTGTACAACTCGCGGACGTCAGGGCTGCACAGGCAAGCAGCACGACAGTCAAATACACCCTGGATTTCATTTTCCCTCGCCTCCAAAAACATCCTGAAGTTTCAAAATCGGCCCCAATCCTGCCGGCTACCGGTTCTCGCTCTCGATTTTTTGGGTCATCAGGCCGATCTTATCAATCCCCGCGCCCTTGGCCACGTCGATTACAGCCGCCACATCGCCGAACGGCAGCGAATCGGCGCCCCGTACGAACATGACCCGCTCGCTTCGAGTCTTGAAAATATCCTCCAACCGCTGGCCGAGCAACCGGATATCAACCTCATCCTGGTTGATCTTAACCTTGTGGGTGATCGGGTACTCATCTCCGATAGATACAACGACGGTCCGGTTAATCACGTCCAGGCTGGGAGGTTCGGCATTGGGGTTTGGCTGCGGCACGAGCGCGTCCAACCCTAATGGGTTGGGGGGGTTGATCACCATGAAAATAATGATCAACACCAGCATGACATCAATTAACGGCGTGATATTGGGTTCCGACATAGCGCCGCCCCTAGCTCCGGCTCTGACCATAGACATATAACCATTCCTCCTACGTTTTCAAATGCTGCCACTACCGCCGCAGAGACTATCAAGATATCTGAAAGCGCCCTTATGCCGACCAGGGTGAGCCAACCGGGAGCGCCGGGGCGGTTCACATGCCAGCCGGCATTACGGCCGCCCGCTCAATCCTCTCCGTTAGCAGACCCAGATGATCCACACCTGCCGCCCGAACACCGTCCACCACCTTGACGACGTCGCCGTACTTGGCGCGAGCGTCGCCCTTTACATAGACGGTCTTATCGAGCTTCTGAGCTACTGCATCCTCCACCTTTGTGGTGATTTCTCCGGGTAGAATCATGCTCGTACCGAGAAAGATCCGCCCGTCACGGGTAATGGCAAGCAGGATGGCATCCTCCTTGTCGGCATCCGGCATCTGGCGCGGATTCTCGGTCTGAACCATATCCACACTGACGCCCTTTTGGAGCATCGGGGTGATCACCATGAAGATGATGAGCAAGACCAACATGACGTCGGCCATAGGGGTCACGTTGATTTCTGAATTGACTGGCGCTGCTTTGTACTTGCCCATTACTTTCTATTCCTCGCGGCCCGTTTGATGAAGTAGTCAATCAGCTCGGACGAGGAGTTGTCCATTTCCACGTCGAAGGATTCGACCTTGCCGGTGAAATAGTTGAACATCCACACGGCCGGTACCGCCACGAACAGACCGATCGCGGTGGCCACCAGGGCCTCAGCGATTCCGCCCGCCACGGCCGCCAAACCCGTGGATTTCGCCGCCGCAATCCCCTGGAAGGCGTTGATGATGCCGACGACGGTGCCGAACAGACCCACGAAGGGAGCGGTTGCCCCGATCGTCGCCAGTCCGCCGATGCCGCGTTTCAACTCGGCGTGCACAATGGCGGCAGCCCGTTCCAGGGCGCGCCGGGATGCGTCAATTTCTCCACCCGGAAGGTCGCTGGAGGCTTGGTGCGCCTGAAATTCCTGTAGCCCGGCCGTAACGACCTTGGCCAGGTGGCTGTGCTTGTTGTGATCGGCAATGCTGATGGCTTCGTCGATTTTCCCTTCCTTCAGCGCTCCGGCAACCAGGGGAGCGAATTGCCGTGACTGCTTACGGGCTGCACTGAAAGCGATAAAACGGTCGATCATCACGCCGATCGACCACGCCGACATGACGAACAACAGGATGACGACGAGTCGAGCCGGCCATCCCATCAGCCGCCACATGCTAATGGGGTCAAAGGCGATGACTTCTCCCTCTTGGAGAAGCCATAGGGCTATAGGAAGCAATTTTAGGGTCAACATATTCTCTTAGGTTTCCTCCTCAATAAGTTTCCAGAGCTGCCGTCACTATCCGGTCAAACGGAAGTTGACGTCAATCTGCGTAATCACTTCTACCGGCTCACCGTTCAGCATCGTCGGCTGATAGCGCCAACGCTGCACGGCGTCCAGAGCTGCCTTGACGAGTAGCGGGTGACCTCTGATCACTTTCAAGTCCTTGATCGCTCCCCCGCGACTGATCACCGCCTCCAGACGCACAGAGCCCTGAATGCGTGCCATCTTGGCCAGTGGCGGATAGACTGGATTCGGTTTGCTGATGAGCTTGGCGGCCTGAACCTGGCCTCCCAGTCGAATCCGCTTCGGTGCCTTCGGCTTCGGCGGCGGCGGCGGCGCGGCCATGGCGCTGATGATGCCTCCGATAACGCCACCCGCTGTCCCGCCCGGCATACCGCCGGGTACTCCACCGACGACTCCCGCCGTAGGCGCCGGCGCTAAGTCCTCAACGATCCTTATGATCTTATCTGGAATTTTGGTCGGCACCCGCATCAGGTCTTCCGCAGTTACTTTCCGCTGAATGCGCTTTATCTGTACTGTGGCAGGAGGCGGAGGCGGAGGCGGTGGCGGTGGCGGTGCCACCAGGAAAGTCATTAATTGGCCCCGGGGAAGCGCCTCCATCTTGATCAGGGGGTAAAGGATCAAGCTGGCCATCAGGCAAGCTTGGAACATGTAGGCGCCCGGCATGCTCGCCCGCCTCCAATCCCCGGTCTTCTTGGCCGAATAAAAGAGGTACAACACGAAACCGGCCAGGTTCAGCACCATGACGGAAATCGGCCAGGCAATATTAAAGCCTTCCCGGCGCGAATCTGTCCATGCGTAGCCGATCATTAACGCCGTGGCAGCCCCAAAGACACACAACATCGTCGATTGGAACTGCAGCACCGGTCTTTCGATACCGAACGACACGATGGGCAGGATGAACCACGCCGTCATAAACAGCGCCGCCCCTGCCACAAACGCAATCAGCCAATGCACCCGCCTCAAAACGGGGACATTACCGGTCGAAAGCTCCATCAAACTAGTTTCAAACATACCAAGCTCCCCCTTCTTGTTCGTAGGCCCTTATCGACCCATCTCAACTGGAAGCATCACTGAGTTCTTAGGAAGAATCTTCAATAAAACCTGCCCCCACCCTACCATTTCAGGGGGCG
>JAPUME010000263.1 GCA_027294185.1 Acidobacteriota bacterium
TTCGCCTTCTATGGGAAGGTCCAACTCCCGGGCCCTACGATAGAGCTCCTCGCGGATGGTGTCGTGGGGCTTCCCGTCAGCCGCCGCAAACTTGGCCTGGGTGTGCATCGCATCCCGGAAATCATAGGCATCGACGTAGACGGGGATGAGGCGGTAGGCCACAAGAGCCAGCACTACGAGCAACAAAACGAGAATCATCCCCCGCAACCTGCTCGCTCCGTGTGGCTTCATCGTTGATCTTCGGCTACCGCTCGATGGGTTCCAAATTGCCCTGGGCAGTCCCTCAACCCTGTCAATCTATCAAGATTTCGGGCCGGTGTCCAAGCCGTTCCGCGCCGCATGAGCTTCCCGAATAACCCTTCACGTTGACGCGCCTGCGGGCGGGGACTAACATGACTGGCAAAGTTGGTTCCTAATCCTTGGATTTGCAGGGGGGTACCATGGGCAAGATCAATTGGGGACGTGTCTTCCTGGGAGGTCTGCTCGCAGGCGTGGTTCTGAATCTCTTCGAGTTCGTGCTCCATTCTTTTGTTCTGCAGGAGGACTGGCAGGCTGCCTTTGCAGCACTCGGGAAGCCGGAGCCCGGCAGCGGCGCTATTGTGATTTTCGTTGTCACGCTTTTCGCCGTCGGCATTCTGGCAATCTGGTTGTACGCGGGACTCCGCCCCCGCTATGGGCCGGGTCCCGGGACGGCGATCTGCGTGGGCTTCCTCGTGTGGGCACTCGCGTATCTGATGCCGACACTGGGGAATATCGCCCTGGGAATCTTCCCGACGGGGTTGATGCTCATACCCACCGCCGTGGGACTCGTAGAGGTGCCGCTGGCAACGCTTGCCGGCGCCTGGACCTACAAAGAGGACTAGGTCGCTCTATTCAAACACGATGCTTTGCAAATGTTGGGGAAGCCATGCGGGAAAGCGATCCCCCCTGCTTTCCTCGTTCTCGGCGTCGCTGCTTATGAGGTCTGCCACGCCGGTCAAATCCGACTCCTGCACCCTCCCATGATTTTCTGACTCTGCCTCCACCGTATCGAGAATCCACTCGCTCGAAATCCGCCTGAAATTTGCGTTCAGGGGGAGGAGCCAGGCGGGGAGGAATAACAGTTTCCTGGTCCTCCAACTCTGGTATGCTTTTCGGGAGGGTTGTCATGTTTCGGGGCGGAGCAGACGCCCTGACACAGATACCTCAGGAGAGCAATCTGTGACCAGCTTCGGCGAATCCGTAGTGACCACCGAGGGCCCGCTCCCGGCCCGGCAGGTGGTGGACCTGCGTCAATTCGGTTCGAGTCATCTCCAGGAACTTCTGGAGGAGGAGAAGCGGTTCTGGGCGGAGGAGCTGCAATGGGACTTCAACCAGACTTCCACCTTGATCGGCAGTTGCCTTGATGCGCGGCGGCTGACGGGTTATGTGCTCCTGGAAGATTCAACTCCGCTCGGCTACAGCTTTTTTGTCTACGAAGGTTCCAAGGCCATCATCGGCAATGTTTTTGCACGCCTCCGTGCCGACCGCGCCGAAATCGCACGCCTTCTGCTTCGCCACGTAATTGAAACCCTGCAGGGAACCCCGGGGATTGACCGTATCGAGGCGCAGTTACCCCACTTTTCTTTGGAAGAAATTTTTCCCAGTTTCGAGCCGAACGGATTCCGGGCCTTTGGACGACAATTCATGATGCACGATCTCGGCTCGGCGTCCTCCGAGTCCGTCGGGTTGGACGGGGAGATTCGGTTTCAAGGCTGGGAAGAGAAAGAAGAAAGCGTGATGGCTGCCCTGATTCACGAGGCCTACCGCGGCCACGTGGACAGCGAAATCAACCTTCAATACCGGTCTCGCCGGGGAGCGTTACAGGTGATTGAAAATGTTACCCGTCACCGGGGTTGCGGAGTTTTCGAACCGGGTGATTCCCTGGTGGCCGTTCATGCCCCGAGTGGTGTTTGCTGCGGAGGCATGCTTGTGACCTCGGTCGGGACTTCGGGCAGCCACATCCCCCAGATCTGCGTTTTGCCGGAGTTCCAGGGACGACGCATCGGCACGGCGCTGCTGTATGCCTGCTTTGAAAAACTGCGCAGCCGAGGCCACCGCCAGGTTTCCCTCACCGTGACGGATGAGAACTCGGACGCCATCCGTCTCTATGAAAGGCTCGGGTTCCGCACCTACCGTCGTTTCGGCGCCTTCGTTTGGCATGCAGACAAGTAGGCTTTCCCAATCAAGCCGGCCTCAAGCTTCCTAATCCTCGAAAGAGATCACACGGTAGGCCTTCTCGATGTTCCCGGCCACGCTGCCCCGAAAGCCGGGGATTCGCGATTCGTAGCTCGAGAGATCGACGCTGCGAAGGGTCTCCTCGAGCGTAGCCCCCTGCGAGTAAAGCTCTGAGACCTGACGCATCAAATCCGTCAGGTATTCCTTCCACAATCGCAGGCGTTGTTTCCCCTTGAGCAGGTCGCCGTGGCCGGGCAGCACCGTTTCAAAGTCGAGTTTTTCGAGCGCCGCGAGCGTCCGAATCCACTCGAAGGGGTGGCTGTCGCCCATGTAAGGCATCTTCCCCTGCAGCAGGTCTCCGGTGGCCACGATCTTTTCCCGGGGCAGATAAACGATGACGTCGCCGTCGGTGTGCGCCCGTCCCATAAAGAGTATCTGCACGGTGCGGTCTTTTCGGTAAATGCTCAAACTGTTTTCGAACGTCAGATTCGGCACGACGGCTTCCGTGCTTTTGAGCTCGTCGAGGTATTGCTGGGTCCCCCGGATTTCTTCGGCCAGCTCCCGACGGCGGTCTCCCGTGGCACGGGCCATCTCCTGCCGCATGGTTTCGATCGCCTTCGGCAGGCGCACAATCTCGTTTCGGATGCGCGGCAGGCCGATGTTCACGATGTTTCGGCGGGTCTGTGCGGAGGAGATGATCTCGAGTCCCTCGGGGTAGGACTGCGGGTAGGCGGCGTTGCCCTGATAGTGGTCCCAATGAAAATGGGTGTCGACGACGTAGCGGACGGGCTTCGAGGTCACGGTCTTTATCTGCTCCATCAAGGCCCGAGCGGCCGAGGGCTTCGAATGGGTGTCCACGATCAAAACGCCGTCTTCGAGCACGATGACGGCGGCGTTTGAGTTGATTTTGGTCTGCGGACGGGCCACGGCAAGATAGACTCCGTCAGCGGCCTTTTTCAGGTCGAACAGTTGATCTGAGGCAAATAGCGGGTCGGCTGCAAACAGGGGCCCGGTCAGCAACATCAGCCCGGCCGGCAAAATCAGCAAGAACATCCTAAGAGGGCGCATGAGTCGTTCTCCTTTCTCATTCTCCAGATCCGCCGGCCTCGAGAGCCGGACGGTCTTGAGAAATAGACGGGCTTGAGAAATAAACGGGCTGAATTCTTTTTCTGCTTTGGAACTCGGGGGCTATTCTAACATCTGCACCGCCTGCGGCGCTGCGGAGAATGACTCGGCCTCCCAAGTGACGAAGGGTCGTTTGCCGGGAGAAAACTTTGGTACACTAAGCGCTTTAGGTAGTGCATTTTTCGAGGACCGGCCAATGTCAAAGTGGAAGCCAGTCGATGGGAACATTGCCACCCCGGCGGGATTTCGCGCGGCGGCAACCTCTGCCGGATTCAAGCGGGGGCTCGATGCGCTTGACCTGGCTCTGATTTTCTCCGAGGTAACGGGCACGAGGGCGGCGGCGGTCTTCACCACCAATCGTGTGGTCGGGGCCCCCATCGTACTGGGCCGCGAGCATCTCCGCCGCAGCCGCGGCCGGTTGCGC
This sequence comes from Acidobacteriota bacterium, assembly GCA_027294185.1. Taxonomy (GTDB): domain Bacteria; phylum Acidobacteriota; class Terriglobia; order UBA7540; family JAPUME01; genus JAPUME01. The sequence continues at coordinate 3,746 of JAPUME010000263.1, forward strand.
GCCATCATCGTAAATTCGGGCAAT
>JAPUME010000264.1 GCA_027294185.1 Acidobacteriota bacterium
CCCAGGCTTGGGCTACAACCCTGGCACCGTAATGCGGGCCGACTTTTGTTTCGAAGAATTCAATCACCTTGTCCAGAGCCTTGGGATCAATCAGTCCTTTCTTGGTCAGCACCGAGATCATGGACTGGACCCGAAGGGGAATCCCTGAGGGTGGGGTACCATGCACCAATTCGGCTTCTTGAGTGATGCCCTTTACGGAGATCGCCGAACCGGCCGCCACCACAGGCCCTGTTGCCAAAAAGCCGCGCCGTGAAATCTTCTTTTTCTTTGCCATTTTGAAAATGTCCTCCAGGCTGGTTGGGATCCTTATACTACACTCACTCTGTAGGCGCAAGGCAAAGCACCCGCCGGTTTTTGGGTCATCGCTTCCACCGTTAGCCGTTAAAACGGCACTCGGTCAAGGTGAAATGGGAAACTGTATCGCGCTGAGGATGAGTACCGTCCCATCTCGCCCAATAACAAGCCGTGTCAGGAATTCGGCGAACCTGCAGTAATCGCCTTAGAATATATCGGCTAAAAGTTATAGTCTTTCCGGGTGTGGGTCCGCTTCAATGACGGGCTTCGACAACAGCCATGAAAAAAATCAACGCGAGGATGACTACTACTGCTCCCAGTAAATTTGGCGGGCGGCATTGGCTAGGAGCAGATGACCGACCACCATAGGAGGTATGGCCAGAATTAGAAGAATGATAAGAATTCTAAGCTGGATGCGGCCTCTAGGTTTGCTTTCCCTTTTCTGCATCGACCCTCCTTATGGCCACTATTGTATTTTTGGCAAGAGGTGATTGCAAAGGAGAGTTGAATCGAAGTACCAGAGCGAGAGGATGTTGAGCAACTCATCACGGAACCCTGATCGACTTTACTGAGAAGGTGTAAAAGGGGGAGGATATATTTGCTGCAGAAAGGGCCAAGCTGGCCATCACACGCGCCCAGACCCAGGACACTAAAAGAAAGATATCCCTGGAAGGTTAATCCTGAATGTAGGAGAAAGTCCTCAAAGGAAACCCGGCGCTCGAATCGCATACTGGAGGTTGTGCTCGCGATGTGCCCGCGCGGATCCGACTCCAGCCAAAATCGAGGGAAATTTGGATTGCTTTAAGAGCGGCTCAAGATTTAGTATTACAGGCAATCTATGGAACACAAAAGGGAGCATTTGGGGAGATCCATGGTCGGCAAGACCATCAGCCATGACAAGATCATCGAAAAGCTAGGCCAAGGCGGCATGGGAGAGGTCTACCTGGCTGAGGACAGTCTCCTGGATAGAAAAGTCGCCCTCAGGATCCTCCCTGAGCAGGTGGCCTGTGTTCAGAGTACACCGCCTGTGTCTTCTGCTCCCGAACCCGGTCGGGACGCCGAGGGCAGGCGAGGCGCCGTGACTGCGGGGCATCCTCTTGCGGCCGAAGCCGGACTCAAAGTGCTCCAGCAGGGCGGGAACGCGATGGACGCTGCTATCACCATGGCCGGTGTCCTGGCCGTGGCGCGCCCGCACATGAACGGCGTCGGCGGCGACATGTTCCTCCTCTACTACGACGCCGAAGAGGCGACGGTCTACGGTCTCAACGGGTCCGGACGTGCCGGTACCGCAAAGACCCTTGCGGACCTGCGTCAGGAAGGTCATGACCATATGCCGGGCTCCGGTCCGCTGTCGGTGTCGGTTCCCGGCGCAGTTGGCGGTTGGGCTGCCGCACTGGAGCGATTCGGAAACATTTCCTGGGCGGAAGCGCTGACACCCGCGGTGGAGTTGGCCAGGACGGGCCTGCCCGTTTCGGAAACGCTGGCCCGCGATCTCGCCGGTGAGGAGCAAAAGCTTCGGAGAGAAGCCGAAGCCGCACGCATCTTCCTGCCCGACGACGCGCCCCCGGAGCCGGGTTCCGTACTTCCGATGCCGGATCTGGCAAACACCCTAGAGCGGATCCGCAGTGGAGGTCCCGACGAATTCTACCATGGCGAAACCGGCCGCCGCGTCGTCGAGTTTCTTCAAGAGCGCGGCGGACTCCTGCGGACGGAGGACCTGGAGGGTTACGAGCCGGAGTGGGTCGAGCCCATTCGATCCATCTACCATGGTGTCGAGGTGCTAGCGATGCCGCCGAATAGCCAGGGCATTGCGCTTCTCGAAGAGCTCGCGATACTCGAGCATTTCGACCTGGAGGCCCTTGGACACAATTCCGCCGACTATCTGCACACCATCTCAGAAGCCATCCGCATCGCCTTGAACGATCGGGACGAGAACGTAGCCGATCCCGACTTTATGGAGGTGAAGGTAGCGGATCTACTCGATTTGGACCGGCTGGCCGAGCTGGCCCTGTCGGTCGACACCTCAGGAGGAGCGCCGCAGGCTTTCGCCGCGGAGTTCAATGACAACCCCAATACCGTGTACCTTATCGCGGCGGACCAGGAGGGCAACGTGGTTTCGATGATTCAAAGCCTGTTCGCCCCCTTCGGATCCGGGCTGGTCGTTCCCGAGACCGGAATCGTGCTTCAGAACCGCGGTTCGCTTTTCCGCTTCGATGAGTCCCATCCCAACGTATTCGCGCCTGGCCGCCGGCCCTACCACACGCTGGCCCCCGTCTTGGCGCTGCGGGATGGGAAGCCTTGGCTCGCCTTGGGGACGCCGGGAGGGGATGGGCAGACACAGACGCACCTCCAGGTGCTGAACAACATCCTGCTTTTCGGAATGACCCCACCGGAAGCGATCGACGCGCCCCGCTTGCGCCGCATGCCCGATGGCACGCTGGCGATCGAGGATCGGGTTTCCCAGGAGGTACTCGAAGAGTTGAGGGCCCGCGGGTATACGGTCGATGTTCGTAGTGGTTGGACCGCCACGTTCGGCGGCGCACAGGCCGTTTTGATCGATGAGGCGACCGGCGCCAAACGGTCGGGTGCCGACCGCCGGCGCGAGGGGTACACCCTCGCCTATTAAGTAAAACTTGGGGACACAGGGCTCTGTCCCCTCATTTGGCTCACACAGTTCTTCTTTCAGCTCGGCCCTGAAGCAGACGTCGTGCGCGAGCCTTGCCTTTGATAGCGCAAGAGGGGACGAGGAGTCCTCACCTCTTTGCGCTGGGGCCGGAAGTTCCTGTGGACGAGACGTCCAGAGGGCGCTTCTTCGGAGAGGAGCAAGTTGTCCCCAAAAGTTTTCCGCATGGCTTGAGTCGTTGAGTGGTTCTTTCGCCCATTCTCCTCAATGAACAAAAATCCGGTTATGGCTTGCCCGCCCGTTGCCTTTAACCCTTCAAGAGTCTAATATCTAGTCCACATTACATGTGTCAGTGAATACACCATCGTCACACCGGCAGGGAGGATCAGCCATGTTTGAAAGAGGCATCAAA
>JAPUME010000265.1 GCA_027294185.1 Acidobacteriota bacterium
TGCTCTCTCCCCGCAGCCGCGACTTGCCAGCTTCCATAAAGTCCTTCAGCCACTTGTAGTAGATCGTAGGATGAATCCCTTCCCGCCGACACAGCTCCACCACCGACACCTCTCCCCGAACCCCTTCCAACAGGATGCGGATCTTCTCTTCGGCAGGAAACTTGCGGCGGCTGGACTGCTTGGCCCGGCGAATGAGCTGTCGTGCGGTCTCCCCCGTCCGGACGGGGGAGCTTTCTTCTTTCCTGGTAGGTTCCTCACTCATTGTCCACCCCTCTCTGCTGCCACGCAGTGTAGCGAGGGCTAGGGGTGAACCGAAGACTCAAACTGTAGCTTCAGTGCCCTTGCCGAGCTGTCCCATTTCCGCTGAACCGCGACACTCCTAAGCTATTGCAAGCAAAAAAGAAATAGAAGAGATGGTGCCGAAGCGGGGATTCGAACCCCGACGGTGTTGCCACCGCTAGATCCTGAATCTAGTGCGTCTGCCAAGTTCCGCCACTTCGGCACAGGCTTGCGACCCACCAACAGGCGGAGTCCCCACGCGTTCGTACTGCTTTTTCGAATGGTGCCATCGCTCCCCATTTTTGTCAACCGGGGGTAAGGACAGGCTGTGAGTAAACGCTTTGCCCCAGAATTCCGTAGGTCAAGGGACAGGGAACGGGCTAAACTGGACTCGGATCCTCATGCGTGAAGCACCCTCCTGGAATGTGGTCCTGAACCTGTTCCAAAAACATCCCGACAAGGCGTTCACTTTGCGCGAGCTGACGGGGAAGCTCGGACTGCGCAGCAGCCAGGGACGCGGGTTGAAGGGGCTGCTCAAAGCTCTGGTTCGCCAGAAGAGCGTTCTGCGCTTGAAGAAAAGCCGCTATCGCTATGCTCCCCCAGGCAAGGAATTGCGCGCCAGGGCCCCCTCCGATCGAAAGAAAAGTCCACCCGCGCAACCTCGCTCGGGTTTGATCCGAGGTCGTCTGGTAACGCACCGCGACGGATATGGATTCGTCATTCCCGACGCGCCTCTGAAAGACTCCGATCAGGACATCTATATTGGCGCCCGCTCGATGGGTTCGGCAATGCACGGCGACCGCGTTGAGGTGGTGCGATCGAGCGCCGGCAGCACCGGCCGCGTGCAGGGCAAAATCGTCGAGGTCGTCGACCGGTTTCAGAAGACGGTCGTCGGCGAGTTCCGGCAAGGGCATCCGGAAAACTTCGTCTTCCCTTTCGAGCAGCGCCTTCCCCGGATTACCATTCCTCGCGGCAAAGAGCTTCCCTCGGAAGAGACTTCGCCTCCTAGCCGCGACCGCCAATTCGGAGGAGAGTCGGAAGGGAAGGGAAAACGAGCCTCCCTTTCCCGGCCTCGCTCGGTGGCGGAGCTTGAGGGAATGGTTGTCGATGTGGAGCTGACACAGTTCCCTCGTTCGGGTACCGCACCTCGGGGGCGTGTGGTTCAAGTTTTGGGCCGGCGGGAAGATTTTGGCGTGGATGTGGAAATCATGATCCGAAAGCATCATCTGCCTCACCGCTTCGGTGCAGAGACTTTGGAAGAAGTCGAGAAAATCTCCGGGCGGATCAATCCTGAGGATCGTGGGGGGAGAAAGGATTTTCGCGATCTGCCGATTGTCACCATCGACGGTGAGACGGCGAAGGATTTCGATGACGCGGTCTACGTGGAGCGGCTGGGAGAAAAGCGCTACCGGCTGGATGTTCACGTCGCCGACGTGGGCCATTACGTCCGTCCGGGAACTGCGGTCGACCGGGAAGCGCGCCTGCGGGGAACCTCGGTCTATTTTCCGGACCGCGCCGTTCCCATGTTGCCTCTTGAGCTTTCAAACGGCATCTGCAGCCTGAATCCCAAAGTCGATCGGCTGGTATTGTCGGCTTCGATGGAGATCGACGCGGAGGGAACCATTCGCCGCTATGAGTTGGCGACGGGAGTGATTCACAGCGCGGCGCGTATGACCTACACGGATGTCCAGGCGGTTCTCGATGGAGATGGGGGCGCACGGCGGCGCTATCGAAAAATGGCGGGTCGATTCGAGCTGATGAAGGAGCTGGCTCTGGTGCTGAACGCGAAGCGGGAGCGCCGCGGCTCCATCGATTTTGACCTTCCGGAGCCGGAGATCGAGTTCGACGAGCAGGGACGCATGGTCGGCATCACGCGATCCGAGAGGCTCATGGCTCACCGCATCATCGAGGAGTTCATGCTGGCCGCCAATGAGGCCGTGGCCGGGTATCTTTCCCAGTCCGCAATGGGTTTGCTGTATCGCATCCACGAACAGCCGGAGGCGAAGAAGGTGCTCGAGTTCGAGGAGGTCGCTGCAACTTTCGGTTACACACTGGGCATCGCTTTGCCGGCAGCCCGACGCCTCGATGTGGGACGACGCTCCGGGCGTGATCGTCAGCGGCGGGTTCACTACGAGCTGAAGGAGGGGGACCTGGATATCACCCCCTTCCACTATCAGAGGCTGACTCAAAGGATTGCGGGGCGGCCCGAGGAGCGCATTGTGTCCTACCTGATGCTGCGGTCCTTAAAGCAGGCTCGTTATTCGGCGACAAACGTAGGGCACTTTGCCCTGGCGGCCCGGAATTATACTCACTTCACCTCGCCGATCCGTCGATATCCGGACCTGGTGGTCCATCGCATTCTGAAGGATGCGCTCCAACGGGCGGGAGGCCACGCCACGGGTCCGCTGAAAGATCCGCCGGCCGGGGGGGAGAAGGAAGACCACGGCAGACGATCTCGTCGGAAAAAACCTCCGCAAAAGGGAACCCGAGAAAGTGTCCGCGCCAAGCCGAAGGAGCCGTTCTCGCTTGAAGAACTCAGAGCGCTGGCCTCGGAGACCTCCGAGACGGAACGCCGCGCTCAGGGTGCGGAACGGGACTTGATGGAATGGAAGAAGGCGGCCTTCATGGAGGAGCGGCTTGGCGATGAGTTCGAAGCCCTGATTATCAGCCTGTTCCGATACGGCTTTGCGGTGGAGTTGCTGGACTTGTTTATCGAGGGAGTGGTCCCGATTTCGACACTGCCCGGCGAACGCTACGTCTACCGGGAGCGCGATCGCGTGGTTGTAGGTGACCGCGGACGCAGGGCGTTTCATCTCGGGGATCGGGTCCGCGTTCGGTTGGACCGAATCGACCGGCTGACGAACAAATTGGAGTTTTCCGTCGTCGACGAGTAGGATTCGAGCCTGTTAAGGGCCAGGGTAATATTCCTGAAAGAGTTATCATCAGGGTAGTCCTTGTTGACAAGTTCTTGACAGGTGCCCTAGCATGGAACTCTACGTGGTTTGCCCGCTGATTTGTTTTGCTTGCCGATGAGGCTGGGTCTTGGATGGCGGGGTAGCTCAGGGGTCAGAGCGAGGGTCTCATAATCCCTAGGCCGTGGGTTCGATTCCCACCCCCGCTACCAATGTTTTCAATCGATTGCAGGGATTCCTGTGGCCTTTGCAACACGTCCGGTTGCGGCTGAGTTGCGGATTGTTGCGGTCTTGTTTCCGAGGCGACACGCCAACCCATGCGGGACTGATCCAGCCGATCCACATAGGGCATGCTCGTCCCTGGTATCACGTGCCCATAAGTATCCACCGTAACTTGGATGCTGGAGTGGCCCATCTGGTCTCGGACGTAGGTTAGTGGTGCTCCCGCCTCAATAAGCTGGCTCCCGAACGTATGCCGCAGATCGTGGAAACGAATCCT
>JAPUME010000266.1 GCA_027294185.1 Acidobacteriota bacterium
CGACCTGATCATGGCCCAGACGTCGCTGCAACAGCAGGAAAATCTGATCAAGAATCAGATTTCAAGAAGAAGCGACCCGGACCTGGATGCGGCACGCCTCGAGGCAACCGACGCTTTACCGATTCCCCGGGCGGAGGATGTCCCGGAACTCGCCGACGCGCTCCGGAAGGCCATGGAAAGCCGAGCGGAAATTACGGTGAACGAGGTCAACCTGACCAACCAGCGGATTACCGTGAAATCCTCGCGTAATGCCCTTCTGCCGAACTTTGATCTGTTCGGTTCCTACAGCGGCGCGGGCCTTTCCGGAACTCGGATCATTCGTGATTCGATGGGGAACATTATCGCAACCGAGCCGGGCGGCGTGGGCCAGTCGCTCACTCAGTCCTTCCATGGGGACTTCCCCGACTACTCTTTCGGCGTGTCTCTCAGCTTTCCGATTCGAAATCGTCAGGCACAGGCAGACTACGCGCGTACGCTGCTGGTAGAACGCCAGATGAGGGTTTCCGCGCAGCGCACCCGAAACCAGATCGGCCAGGAAGTGCGGAATGCCCTGATCGCCGTCACTCAGGCCAATGCGGAGATTCAGGCGGCCGAAAAGGCAGTAGAACTCGCCCGGCGAACCCTGGACGCCGAGGAGAAGAAATACAAGCTGGGTGAGTCCACCGTCTTCTTTGTGATTCAGGCACAGAGGGATTTCGATCAGGCACGCTTGAACCTGAACCAGTCGCGCTCGAACTACGCAAAGGCCCTCACAGCTCTTAACCAGAGTATGGGCACGACGCTCGAAGCGAACAACATCCGGTCCTCGGATGCCCGAGCCGGCCAGGTAAAATCGGTCCCGAATATCCCCGGCTCCCGAGATGGTTTCTAAGCCTTCCCTTTGAGCGGCTTTCGAGCCTCGAGCCTCGATACTTGCATTCGGGCGGGCGCTTGATCGACAGCCCTGCCCGATTCTTTTCTCTCTCCTCTTTTGAGCTCTTTCTTCACCCGCGCTGGACGGTCGGTGGAAGTTCTGCGAATATGATGTCATGAAATCAGCACCTCCGGGGGGCCGAGGCCGCCCTGGCTCCGCCGCAAAAGGAAAGGGCCGCTCAGTACCGGCACGCCAGGAGAATCAGCCGGTAAAGCCTGAGGACTTCACCACCATCTCCGGAGTCCCGGTCGAGGAACTCTACACGCCGGACGACCTTCCCGAATTCAATCCCGCCGTTGAGCTGGGCAGCCCCGGAGAATACCCCTTTACTCGAGGAATTCACGCCGACATGTACCAGGGGCGGCTCTGGACCATGCGCCAGTTCAGTGGCTACGGCACCCCGGAAGAGAGCAATCGGCGGCTTCATTACCTATTGGCGCAGGGACAGACGGGCCTCTCCATTGCTTTTGATCTACCCACGCTGATGGGTTACGACCCTGACCACATGCTGGCGGAAGGTGAGGTGGGAAAGTGCGGAGTTTCTGTCTCCTCGCTGGCAGACATGGAAACCCTGCTCGAAGGTTTACCGCTCGACCGGGTGACCACCTCGATGACCATCAATTCTCCTGCTGCCATGATTTGGGCCATGTACCTGGTGGCGGTCGAGAAGCGCGGCATTGATTGGAAAAAGATCTCCGGCACAACACAGAACGACATCCTGAAAGAATACATTGCACAGAAGGAATACATCTTTCCGCCAAAGCCCTCCATGCGGCTGGTGGTGGACACAATCGAATTCGGAACCCGGAATACTCCCCGCTGGAACACCATCTCTCTCAGCGGCTACCACATCCGCGAGGCGGGTTCAACGGCTCTGCAAGAGCTGGCATTCACACTGAGGGATGGGATGGAGTACGTCCAATGGTCGGTGGACCGGGGCCTGGCGGTGGATGAGTTCGCTCCCCGGCTGAGCTTCTTTTTCAACGCTCACAATGACCTCTTTGAAGAAATCGCCAAGTACCGGGCGGCGCGAAAGGTTTGGGCCAAAGTGATGCGGGAACGCTTCGGCGCCCGGGATCGCCGCTCCTGGCTTTGCCGCTTTCATACGCAGACCGCGGGATGCTCGCTCACCGCACAGCAGCCCTATAATAACGTCATGCGAACGACCGTGCAGGCTCTGGCGGCGGTCCTGGGCGGAACGCAGTCACTCCACACCAATTCTCTGGATGAGGCCTGGGCATTGCCGACCGAAGAAGCGGCGACCATTGCCCTGCGCACGCAGCAGATTCTGGCTTACGAAAGCGGCGTAACCAACACGGCGGACCCGCTGGGAGGGTCCTATTTCCTCGAAAAGCTGACCCTGGACATGGAACGGGGGTGTTTCGAGTATTTCGAGCGCATCGATGCGCTGGGCGGGATGGTGGAGGCTGTCGAGCAGGGTTTCCCGCAGCGCGAAATCCACGATGCCGCCTACGCCTACCAGCAGGCCGTAGAGTCGGGGAAGAAGAAGATTGTCGGCGTAAACGTATTCAAGGAATCCCCGAGTGAAGAGTCCGAACGGCCGATTAAGATTCTCGCCATCGACGAGGCAGGGGTTCGGCATCAGAGAGACCAACTCAAGCGGGTGAGAGAATCGCGCGACGGGCCAAGGGTCGAGGATTCCCTTCGCGCCCTGGAAGGGGCAGCCGAGGGCCGGGAAAATATGATGCCCTACATTCTCAACTGCGTCCGTGCCTATGCAACCGTAGGAGAGATGTGCGACGCGCTGCGGCGAGTCTTCGGGACTTATCAAGAACCGGCGTTTCACTAGAACGGAATTTACGACCGAAATCCAACGAACTTGGAAGGTAGGAATGAGGAAGATGTCGGACAGGAAGATTCGAGTTCTCGTAGCCAAGCCGGGCCTTGACGGGCATGACCGGGGCGCGAAGATCATCGCCCGCGCCCTGCGCGACGCCGGAATGGAAGTGATCTATACCGGGCTTCGGCAGACGCCGGAGCAGATTGTGAGCGCGGCGGTGCAGGAAGACGTTCACGTAATCGGCATCTCCATTCTCTCAGGCGCCCACAACACGATTTTGCCTCGTATCCTGGAACTGGCCCGGCGGAAAGGCTTGCAGGATGTTTTGATCATTGCGGGAGGCATCATCCCCGACGTTGATATTCCTTCGCTCAAGAAGGCGGGTTTGTCCGAGGTTTTCCAGCCGGGCGCCAGCACGCAGGAGATCATCGACTTCATTCTTAAGAATGTGGAGCGTAAATCGCCGCAAGCTTCTTGATATGGGGACGCAAACGAGACGCACGAATCCACCTCCCGGCAAATTCGGCAGATCATCGCCCGAGAGGCGCAGCATCGCGCCCAGCTCTATACCCATACCCACTTGTGG
>JAPUME010000267.1 GCA_027294185.1 Acidobacteriota bacterium
TCTCAGAAGGTATTTCCGTCAAGGAACTTTCCGAGAAGTTGGATGTGCGTGTCCGCGACGTAATCACGAAGTTGCTGGACCGTGGAGTATTCGCCACCATCAATCAGACTCTGGAGAATTCCCTGGCCACCGAAATTTCGCATGCCTGCGGCGCCGAAGTCGAAATCGTAACCTACGAGGAAGAGGTCCGGCAGGAAGTTCAAGAGACCGAGAAGCCGGAAAACCTCAAACCGCGCGCTCCGGTTGTCACGGTGATGGGCCACGTGGATCACGGGAAGACTTCGCTTTTGGATGCCATCCGAAATACGAACGTCACCGAGGGGGAAGCTGGCGGGATTACCCAGCATATCGGAGCCTACCGGGTCCAGGTCCGAGGGCGCCCCGTGGTGTTTCTGGACACACCGGGCCATGAAGCCTTCACACTGATGCGCGCCCGCGGCGCCAAGGTGACCGATATCGTCATCCTGGTCGTAGCCGCTGACGACGGCGTCATGCCGCAAACACTTGAGGCCATCGCTCACGCGAAGGCCGCCAAGGTTCCTTTGCTGGTCGCCATTAACAAGATCGACAAGCCGAATGCCCTTCCCGAGCGTGTGAAGAAGCAGTTGGCCGACCGTGACCTGAGCCCTGAAGACTGGGGAGGTGAAACGGTGATGGTGGAAGTGTCGGCCAAGGAGAAAAAGAACCTCGATCTGCTGCTGGAGATGGTCTTGCTCGTTGCCGACATGCGGGATGTGAAGGCCAATCCGGACCGGCCCGCCAGCGGAACCGTTCTGGAAGCGAGACTCGACCGCGGACGCGGTCCGGTGGCCACTGTGCTGGTACAGACGGGATGCCTGCGTACGGGAGATTCCTTTCTCGCCGGTGCCATGTTCGGCAGAGTGCGGGCCATGTTCGACGACCACGGCCGCGCCATAGAGGAGGCGGAACCGTCGAGTCCGGTCGAGGTTCTGGGACTTGAAAGTGTCCCCCAGGCGGGCGATGTATTCCAGGTGATTGAAGACACGGGGAAGGCCAAACAGATCGCCCTCTACCGCCAGGGACGGCTCCGCGAGGCCGCCATGACCAAGACCGCCAGGCTTAGCCTGGAACATCTGCACGATCAAATTTCCTCGGCAGATGTCAAAGAACTGTCGTTGATCATCAAGGCCGACGTTCAGGGCTCCGCGGAGGTGCTCGTGGACGCGTTGAACAAATGTAGTACGGATCAGGTCAAAATTAAGGTCCTGCACTCCGCCGTCGGTGCCATCACGCAGACCGACGTCCTCCTGGCCTCGGCTTCAAACGCCATCGTTATTGGATTCAATGTCCGGTCGGAACGCAAGGCCGCGGATCTGGCGAGAAAAGAGAAAGTGGACATAAGGCTGCATACGGTGATCTACGACCTGACCGATGAGATTAAGAAGGCGATGGCCGGGTTGCTGGCCGTTAAGACTCGCGAGGTTTCCCTGGGCCGGGCCGAGATTCGCGACACCTTCCGGATTCGCAAGGTGGGGAACGTGGCCGGCTCCTTTGTCTCGGAAGGCAATTTTTCGCGAGGGGCGCGGGTGCGCCTGCTGCGGGACAATGTCGTGATTTACGAGGGCAAGGTTCTTTCGCTCAGAAGATTCAAAGAAGACGTAGAAGAAGTAAAGTCGGGGCTGGAATGCGGGATCATTCTGGAAAATTTCAGCGACGTCAAAATAAGCGATGTGCTGGAATCCTTCGTGGTTGAAACGATTGCCGAGCCTGCCTTGGTGTAGTTCTCCCGCCGAATCGCTCCTTCCCCGACCCTGCCCCGGAGTCAGGTATGCCGGTTGGGGTCATGACCCTCGAGATTCGGATTCCCTATGCGCATTCCCTGAAAGAGAAAAGGGCCGTTCTGCGGAAAGTTCGCGAACGCCTGCGAAACCGCTTCAACGTGGCGGTGGCGGAGCTGGATCATCAGGACCTCTGGCAGCGAGCGACGCTGGGTGTGGTCTCCATCTCGAGCAGCCGGAGTAGCCTGGAAACGACGCTCCGAGGGGCTCTGGCCGAATCGGAAAAGATCCTGGGTCCCGATCTGGCCGAGCACTGGGTTGAGTTTCTCTGAGAAACCCCTCTTGTTTGGGAAATGAGACGAGGAGGGAAATGACATGCACACGGCCCATCGTTGGGATCGAATGGCAGACCTGATTCGCGTCGAGGTGGCGGAGATGCTGCTTCATGATCTGAAGGACCCGCGCATCGGGTTCACCACGGTAACCGACGTCCGAATGAGCCGCGATCTGCACCACGTAAAGATTTTTGTCAGTGTCCTTGGCTCCGAGCAGCAGCAGAAGGACACTTTGGAGGGGCTGGGTTCGGCCGTGGGTTTCGTCCGTCATGAGATCAGCCATCGCCTGAAGTTGCGCACTACCCCAGAGCTTCGTTTCGTGCTCGACCGCAGCAGCGAGACCTCGGCCAGAATCGAAGAGTTGATCGAAAAGACGAAAATAGATCGCTAGCTCATAGCTTTTTTGCCTGTAAAGGGCACGAATCATCGGCTGAGCGGCGGAGGATGCAAAGGATGAGCGATTCCGGAAAAGGGAACTAAGACGTTGAGTGAACTTGCAGGCGTGCTGGTGATCGACAAAAGCTCCGATATGACATCACACGATGTCGTCGCGGCGGTCCGCCGACTGCTCCGCATACGGCAGGTGGGCCATTTCGGGACTCTCGACCCCTTCGCCACCGGAGTGTTGCCGATCTCGGTCGGGAAGGCTACGCGGTTCGCGCAATTCTATCTGAAATCCAGAAAATCTTACGAGGGCACATTCAGCTTTAGGTTTTCGACGGATACCTACGACGCCACTGGAAAACCGACCTCACCCTCCCAGGACTCGAAACCGGATCCCGGACGTCTTGAGAAAATCCTTGAGGAATTCACCGGCCGGATTCTGCAAACTCCGCCTGCATTTTCCGCCAAACGGATCGGGGGTGTGCGGGCCTACCAGTTGGCGCGAAACCACAAACCCGTCGAGCTTCAGCCGGTGGAGGTGGAAGTGTATGCTCTGGAGCTCTGGGGTGTCGAGGGTTTCGAGGCTCGATTCTCTGTCGAGTGCTCGGGAGGAACCTACGTTCGTGCGCTGGCTCACGACGTGGGTCAGCGAATCGGGTTACCTTCTCACCTGGCCGGGCTGCGGCGGGTAGGGGTGGCCGAGTTCGAGATGAAGAATGCGGTCACTCTCGAGGAGTTGGGCCGACTGGTGGAGGCGGGAGAAGTCGCCAAAGTTCTGATTCCCCCCGGGACTCTGCTGCCGGGATTCCCGGAGCTCGTGGTTCGCGGGCGTGAGGAGAATAAGATTCGTCACGGCCACAGCTTCGAGTTGGCGGCGGCTCCGGGCCTGCGCCGCACCAAGACAGGAAACTCGGCCGCTCCTCTATTGAAGATATTCAACCCGGAACGGCAACTCATCGCCGTGGCCAGGCACGTCTCCGGCGCTGTTTATCATCCCAATCTTGTCCTCGCCTGAATTTCCCTTCCTGCTGTCGCGCCACATTTTGCAAGGTTATGCGAGGGGCCGTGGATGGTGCTTTTTTTTCCTTGAGCGGCATAAACTAAGAGGGAAATTTCCCGGGTCTTTTCGAGTTTGACTGGATCCTTGCCAGGGGAACGGTTCCTATGGTGCGCCGAAGAACAATTGATTCTCGCATGGTTCCGGTATCCGGCAGAGGTTTTATCCGGTCGATCCTCCTGCCGGCGGGTCTGATTCTGCTGAGTTCTTCCCTTGTCCTGGCGCAATCCGCGGTACGACGGACTACCGAGCTCCGCGACATTCTGCGGGAGGCCCAGGCGGAGCTCAGAAGAGGCAAGTTACAGTCTGCCTTCGCGAAATTTCGCGCCGGGGTCCGGCTCTCCCAACTGGCTCGAAGCCGTGCCGGAGAAGGATCGGCTTTTGCCGGGCTGGGAGCCGTATATCACTGGCAGGGGGATTATTCCCAGGCTCTCCAATACTATGCGCAGGCACTGGAAATCATACGAGAGGTCGGAGATCGGAAGGTAGAGGGAAACCTGCTTGAAAGCCTGGGGATCGCCCGCCAGGCGCAGGGGAACTATCCCCAGGCCCTCGAGCATTACGACGAAGCGATCCGGATTGCTCGAGAAATAGACAATCGGTCCGGAGAGGCTGCAATACTTAATTATGTCGGCGCCATCTACCAGTCTCAGGGTGAGTATGACCGGGCCCTTGCGAATCATCAGCAGGCGCTCGAAATCATGCGTCAAATCGGCGACCGCGGCGGCGAGGGAACGACGCTGAATTACCTGGGCGCGATTTCCCAGTTGCAGGGTAACTACACGCCCGCCATCGATTATCACGAGCGTGCGGTGGCCATCGCCACCGAAATGGGGGCTCGGCGCGAGGAGAGCGCCGCGTTGAACAATCTGGGTGCCATCTATCTGATCCTGGGATCCTATCCGCGAGCCCTTCAAATCTATGAGCGTGCGCTGGCCATCGCCCGCGAGTTGAACGACCGCCCCACCGAAAGCACCACGCTCAACAACCTGGGACAGGTCCATCAGGCTCTGGAAGAATACGGGCGGGCTCTTGAGCGTTACCAGGAAGCCCTGTCCATGTCCCGTCAGATGGGTGACCGTCCCGGCGAAGGGACCACGCTGAACAATCTGGGCCAGGTTTATCAGATGCACCAGAATTATGTCCGGGCCCTGGAGTATTACCAGCAGGCGCTTGCGATTCACCGCGAAATCGGTAATCGCCCGGATGAGGGAACCACGCTGAACAATTTGGGGGAGATTTACCGGGATCAGGAGGACTACACCCTGGCGGAAGAGCACCTGATTCAGGCGCTGGCCATCGCCCGTGAGATCGGAGACCGTCGCGGGGAGGGTACCGTCCTGACCAACCTGGGAGGAGTCTACATGGAGCGGGGTGACCTCCCCAGTTCCGAGCGAGATTATCGAAGGGCCCTCGTGGTGAAGCGAGCCCTGGGGGATCAACCGGGAGTTGGACGGCTCTTGAGCGGTCTGGCGGAAATTTTCGCGCTGCAGAGAGATTACGCGGGAGCCCAGGATCAGTTCGATCAAGCCCTGGCGATTGCCCGGGATCACTCCGACCGGGAAGGGCAGATTCTGGCCCTGGAGGGGCTTTCACGGCTTTACCATCAGAAAGAGGACCCTCAAAAGGGGGATGAGTATTCGAAGCTGGCTGAGGAAATGCGCGCCATCCTGAGATGACCCGCGCGCGAATCCGTTCCACTGCCCCACCTCTGCCGGGCCCTTGAGAAAACCGAAGAATATGGCACAAACCGCTTTTCTGGCTCCCACAATTTATACCCCTCGACCGATTTCGAACGGTGTCCTCCTCACCGAAGACGACCGCATTCGCGCCGTCGGAACAAGGGATGAGATTGAAATTCCCACGAACGCCCGCGTGG